>JBDUAG010000131.1:0-8444 GCA_040004785.1 Burkholderiales bacterium
GTCTCCTGTGATTCTTGTGGGTTCGGCTGTCAGTCCGGCATCACCGGGTGGTTTGCCATGCGCTCCAGCGCGCGCACCAGTGCCGAGTGATCGAGCTCGGCATCGCCATGCGCTGCGCCGGCCTGCATCAGTTGCGCGGCGCCCGCCGTCTGCGGCAGCGCCACGCCGAGTTCGCGTGCGCCGGCGAGCGCCAGCGCCAGATCCTTCTGATGCAGCTTGATGCGGAAGCCCGGCGCGAACGTGCGCTTGATCATGCGTTCGCCGTGCACCTCGAGGATGCGGCTCGCGGCGAAGCCGCCCATCAGCGCCTGGCGCACCTTGGCCGGGTCGGCGCCGGCCTTGCTTGCGAACAGCAGCGCCTCGCCGACGGCGGCGATGTTGAGCGCAACGATGATCTGGTTCGCGACCTTCGTGGTCTGACCGTCGCCGTTGCCGCCGACCAGCGTGATGTTCTTGCCCATCAACTCGAGCAGCGGCCTGATGCGCTCGAACGTGGCCTCGGGGCCGCCGCACATGATCGTCAGGCTGGCGGCCTTGGCGCCGACCTCACCGCCCGAGACCGGCGCGTCGAGGTAGTCGCAGCCGAGGTCGTTGATCTTCTTTGCAAAGGCCTTGGTCGCCATCGGCGAGATCGAGCTCATGTCGACGATCGTCTTGCCTTGGGTCAGGCCCGACGCGACGCCGCCTTCGCCAAAGAGCACGGCCTCGACGTCCGGCGTGTCGGGCACCATCATGAAGATCACGTCGGCCCGGCGGGCCACGTCGGCAGGGGTGGCGCAGGCGGTGGCCTGGGCAGGTGCCTTGCCGCGCGCGGTGACGAACAGCGTGTGGCCCGCAGCGATCAGGTGACCCGCCATCGGCGCGCCCATGATGCCCAGACCGATGAAACCGAGCTTCATGGCGAGTTCTCCGGAAGAGAAGAGACAAGGATCAAGTCATCGTACAACGTCGCCTGGGTCGAGGTCAAGGGGAGTCACGCTACCTATATGAACACACCTGTGGCGACAGGTAGTTGTACGACAACGAAGTTCGAATGACCTCAGCCATGTGCCAGCTTGGCGATGCTGTCCGCGCACCAGCCCTGATCGTCCGGGGCGAGCTCCGCGAACGCCGCGCGCGCCCTCGCCAACGCGTCAGCATGTTCGGCCGGGTGGCCCGCCGCGCGTTCGACGAGGCCCAGGGCCTCCCAGCCGAACAGCCGCTCCAGCGCTGCACCGTCGTTCGCCGCGACGATGTCCAGGCAGGCGCGCGCGTGCTGGCACGCCTGGGCCGGGTCGCCGGCCTGCAGCCAGGTCATCGCGAGCCGGTATTCGGCGCGTTCGACTTCCAGCCAAGTGCCGGCGCGTTCCCAGTGCTCGCGCGAGGCCTGCGCCGCGAGGATCATCAGCGCGCGCTCGTCGGCGGACCGGTCGCTCGTCTCTTCGAGCGTGCACGCGAGGTTGTGCGAGGCCACTGCGACGGCGCGGTGCATCGGATCGTTGTCGGGCAGACCGCTGCACCGTGCTGCGGCCAGCGCCTCGCGCAGCAGGCCCAGCGCGCGCGCCGGGTCGTGGGCGGTGAGGTTCTCGACCACCATCGCGCCGACGCGGATCCGGTCGGACGTTGACAGCGCGTCAGCCGATGGCGGGGTGCCCGCGCACGCGGCGAGGCTTGCCAGCGCGCGCCGCAGGCTCTGGCCGCTGAGGCCGCCATCGCGATACGCGCTGAGCGTGCGCAGGGATTGCAGCGCCGTCGCGCCGCCTTGCCAGTCGCCGAGGTGCGCACCGTGGACGTGGTGCAGCAGGTCGGCGAGGCGTTCGATCTGCGGCTCTTCGGTGGCGAGCCCCTGCAGCGCCGGCCAGCGCGCGGCCACGCCGTCCGGATCGTCGGCATGATCGTTCCAGGCCTGCGCGATCGCGGTGCTGAAGTCGAACGGCGTCATGCCGCGCAGTATCGCGCAGCCACCCGCCGGTCTGTAGGCTGGTATCTTGCGGGTTCCGCGTGCCCACCGAACCGCCCATGAAATCACTCGGCAAGAAGCCCGAGGGCCTGCGCCTCGACCGAATGCGCTCGTCCCCGCTCTGGGCGGGCGACGCGTTCCGCAACATCCACCCGATCCAGCCGGGTCTGCGTGACCCGACGGTGGCGCGGCCGTCGCTTGGCGAGTTCCTGTGCGGTGGCCCACGCCGCACGCCGGGTGCGCCGCTGCCGTCGCTTGACCCGCGCGCCGCGTGGGCTCGCCCGCCCGACACCGGTCTGCGCGCCACCTGGCTCGGCCACTCGACCGTGCTGATCGAGATCGACGGCCTGCGCGTGCTCACCGACCCGGTCTGGGGCGCGCGCGCATCGCCGTCGCGGCTGGCCGGGCCGAAGCGCTTTCAGCCGGCGCCGGTGCGCCTGCGTGAGTTGCCGACGGTCGACATCGTGCTGGTGTCGCACGACCACTATGACCACCTCGACTACCCGACGATCCGCGAACTCGCCAAGATCGGCGTGCCGTTTGTCACCTCGCTCGGCGTCGGCGCGCATCTCGAGGCCTTCGGCGTCCTGCCGGAGCGCATCACCGAGCTGGACTGGTGGGAGTCGCACACCGTGCCCGGCTCGGAGCTGACGATCACCGCCGCACCGTCGCAGCACTTCTCGGGCCGCGGGCTGAAGGACCGCAACGCGACGCTGTGGTCGTCGCTCGCGATCCGAACCTATAGGCATTCGGTCTTCTTCAGCGGTGACACCGGCCTGACGAGCGAGTACGCGACGATCCGCGAACGCCTCGGCCCGTTCGATCTGGTGATGCTCGAAGTCGGCGCCTTTCACCCGTCGTGGGGCGACATCCACCTCGGGCCCGAGCACGCGCTCGAAGCGCACGCGCTGCTCGGCGGCGGCGCATTCCTGCCGGTGCACTGGGGCACGTTCAGCCTGGGCTTGCACGACTGGGACGAACCGCCCGAGACCCTGCTCACGCTGGCGCCGAAGCAGGGCGTGCAGCTCGTGATGCCGCGGCTCGGCGAGGCGGTCGAGCCGTCGCGAGTGGAGAGCGTTACGCCGTGGTGGCGCGCGGTGGATGCCGTGCGCGGCAGAGGCGCCGCCGCGCCGGCCGAGCCCATGACGCTGCCCAAGCAGATGCCGTGGCCGGTGGACTGAAGCTCCCGGCTCCTCAGTCGCCTCCGCCGCAACCCGATCCACCGCCGTCGCCGCCACCGCCGTCACCGCCATCCCCGCTGCCATCGCCGGACGATCCCGCATCGCCGAACCCGTCGGTGCCGCCATCGAACGAGGCATCGCCGAAGTCGCCACCGCAGTACGCCGAGCCGTCGCCGCCGGCGCGCAGCGCGCGGCAGTCCGGCGCGTAGCGAAAGCCGTCGACGATTCCGAGCTTGGCGTCGAGCGCGAACAGCAAGGGCAGGCGGGTCGGCTTGCGGGGGTTGATGTTCTCTTCCTTGCAGCAATGCCACCAGACGCGCCGCAGACCCGTGTTGTCGCGCTGCCCGGGCGCGAGTGCGACCGCGGGCGTGTGGTGCAGCATGCGACCGAAAGCCTGCCGGCAGAAGGCCTCGTAGTGGCGCGTGTACAGGATGAACTCGTGCCAGAGATCGTCCGTCACCTGCGAGGGCATCGCGACGAACTGGCGATGGCTTTTCAGGTGGGCGAGAAAGAAATGACGCAGCGCGCGGGCGACCAGTTGCGCGTCTTTCGCCGGCAGGCCGGTGCGGCGCTTCTGGAGCCGCTCGATCAGCCCCTTCGGATAGGCATAGCCGCGAATGAAGTCGGCCCGGCGCGCCTCGCGCAGCTTGTGCCAGACCGTCAACAACGCGAGGCCGAGCGCGCACGCCACCACGATCAAGGGCAGGAATTTCATGGCGCGAAGTATCGGGCACGCGCGGCGGACAGGCCGCCGTTGCCAGCCAGACTTCGACGCTGTCGGCCATCCCACGCCTGCGCTTGACATCGCCCGTCGCTCGCCTAGAATTTGAACACTCGTTTAAACCGGTTGGCGAACCATGGCCACGAAACCCGCGGTCCGCAGGCCCCGACCCATGACCTCGAATTTGCACGACGGTGACGCAAGCCAGACCCGCGAGCGCATCCTGGACGCGACCTTCCGTCGCCTCGTGTCCGAAGGCTACGCGGCACTGAGCGTGCGCGAGATCGCCAGGGACGCCGGCGTCAACCATGCACTGATCAACTACCACTTTCGCAGCAAGGACCAGCTGGTGATCGATGTGCTCGACGCGGTGAACCAGCGCCTGCTGTCGCGTCAGGCCTCGATGTACGCGAGCGGCGACGGTTTCGCGCAGAAGTGGGCCAGTGCACGGCGTTTTTACGAGGACGACCTGGCCTCGGGTTTTGTGCGGTTGCAGGCAGAGCTGTGGGCCGCCAGCCTCTCCAACCCCGGGTTGCGCGAGAAGTTCCTGCCGCGGCTGCTGGCCTGGAAGCAGCTGGTGCTGGGTGGCGTACGCGAAGCCATTGCCGCGTTGCAGGCCGACGGCACGAAGCTGCCGCCGCCGTTCACGCCCGAGGTCATTGCGTGCTGGATCTCGGAGTTCTGGCTCGGCATGGAGTTCGTCGACCTGCTGGGCGTCAAGGAAGAGCAGGCCGAACATCGTGCGGCGCTCGACGCCGTTCAGTGGCTGCTGGAATGGCTCGACGCCAAGGCCACCACGGCCACCACGACGACCGAGCCCGCTGTCCGCCGCAGGAGCCGCCGATGAACACGCCCCGCCGGCCCACGCCCGAGCGCTTCGACCGGATCGCGGGCCCGTTGCCCGAGCCCGGCGCGGTGCCGGATGCCGACGCGTCGCCTTTCGAGACCGTGCAGCCCGCGCACGAGGGCTTCATCGACCGCGACGGTGTGAAGATCTGGTACGCCGTGTGGGGCGACAGCGGTCCCTGGATCGCTTTTGCGCCGCCGCTCCAGATCGTGCACAGCCAGATGCTCAAGGCCACGGTGCCTTACCTGTCGCAGCATTTCCGCGTCATCACCACCGATGGTCGCGGCAACGGCCGTTCCGATCGGCCGATGGGGCAGGACGCGTACAGCTTCGATCATTTCTATGCCGACTTCGTCGCCGTGCTCGACGCGGTCGGCGCGGAGCGCACAGCCCTGGTCGGCATCTCGTCCGGGGCGATGACCGTGTTGCGGCTGGCGGCAGAACAGCCGCAGCGCGCGACGCATGTGGTGACGGCCGGCGGGTTTGCCGATTCGGTGCCCAGCGACGAGAAGCTCGCGCAGCGCCTGAAGGTGGAAGGCGAGCTGCTGCGCAGCGACTGGGCCGCCTACATCGACTGGTTCATGGGCACCATGTTTCCCGAGCCGCATTCGACCAAGCCCTACGAGGACGGCGCGCACTATGCCTGGGCCACCAATGCCGAGTGGCTGAACTGGTGCCGCAACGCGTGGGTGGGCAACGACGTGCGCGACCTGGCGCGCCGCGTCAGCTGCCCGACCCTGGTGATCCACGGCGACAACGACTGGCGCGTCCCGCACGCCAAGGGACAGCAGATTCACGCGCTGGTGCCGGGTTCGAAGATGCTCACCGTCGCCGGCGGCGGCCACGTCACGGCAGCCCGCGACCCCGTGGTCTTCAATCGCGTGTTGCACGAGTTCGTCGCCGGCACGCCGCGCCAGCGCACGTGGACGCGCGCCATGAAGCGGCCGCGCCGCGCGCTGTTCATCTCGAGCCCGATCGGCCTCGGCCACGTGCAGCGCGACCTGGCCATCGCGCGCGAGCTGCGCAAGCTGCAGCCGGACCTGGCGATCGACTGGTTCACGGTCGACCCGGCCGCGCGCTACCTCGAGCGCGAGGGCGAGCGCCTGCACCCGATCACGCAACGCCTCGCCAACGAGAGCCGCCACTTCGAGCAGGTGGCCGGCGAACACGACCTGTCGGCGTTCTTCGCATTGCGCACGATGGACGAGATCATGAGCCACAACTTCATGACCTTCGTCGACCTGATCGAGGCCGAGCACTACGACATCGTGATCGGCGACGAAGCCTGGGACGTGGACTACTACTACCACGAGAACCCGGAGCTCAAGCGGCAGCCGTATGTCTTCCTGACCGACTTCGTCGGCTGCCTGCCGATGGAGGAAGGCGACGAGCGCGAGGCCGCGCTGTGCGCCGACCGCAATGCCGACGACATCGAGCATGTGGCGCGCTACCCGTACCTGCGCGATGCCGCGATCTTCGTCGGCAACCGCGAGGACGTGACCGAGCAGACCTTCGGCCCCGGGATGCCCGCCATCCGCGACTGGACCGACCGCAACTTCTGCTACTGCGGCTATTGCCTGCCCTTCGACCCGCAGGCGCTCGCCGATACCGAGCGCCTGCGCGCGCAGCACGGCTACCGCAGCGACGAGAAGATCGTCGTCGCGGCAGTCGGCGGCACGGCCACCGGCCAGCACCTGTTGCAGCGCATCGCCGCGGCGTTCCCGCGCATGAAGCGCGAGCTGCCCGAACTGCGCCTGATCATGGTGACCGGCCCGCGCCTGTCCACCGACGCGTTCGAGCCGCAACCCGGGCTCGAGCTGCGGCCCTATGTGCACAACCTGTACGAGCACCTGGCCTGCTGCGACCTCGCGCTGGTGCAGGGCGGGCTGTCGACGACGATGGAACTGGTCGCCACGCGCCGCCCGTTCCTGAGCTTTCCGCTGCAGCGCCACTTCGAACAATGCGTGCACGTGCGCCAGCGCCTGGCCAACTACGCCGCCGACCGTTCGATGGACTATGCGTTGACGCTGGACCCCGAGCAGCTCGCCCGGCGCGCGCTGTCCGCGATGCACGAACCCGTGCGCTACCGCCCGGTGGAAACCGACGGCGCGGCGCGCGCGGCTCTGCGCATTGCGCAGGTGCTGGACAACCGTGGGTGGGCGCGATGAGACCGCAAACCGGCGCCGAGAGCTGCCGCCCACCGTGCCCGCCGCCGGGCTGCGAAGCGCCGTAGCCCAGACCGGCCAGACCGGCCTTTCCGCCTGAAATTTTTCCGGCCTGCCGCAGGTGGGTCGGGATGCACTCGTCGTCAACTTTCTGCCACGGGAGACTCAACATGGCAATCCTCAATGCCCTCTACGGATTGGTGGCCTACCTCTTCTTCCTCGCCACCTTCACCTACGCCATCGGCTTTGTCGGCAATCTGCCGCTGCTGCCCAAGACGATCGACAGCGGAGTCGCCGCGCCGATCGTGGAAACGCTGGTCGTCAATCTCGCGCTGCTGGGGCTCTTTGCCGTGCAGCACAGCGTGATGGCGCGGCGTGGCTTCAAGCGCTGGTGGACCCGGGTGATTCCCGAGTCGGTGGAGCGCAGCACCTTCGTCCTCGCGGCGACTGCCGCGCTGGCGCTGCTGTTGTGGCAATGGCGGCCCATCGCCGAGCCGGTGCTGTGGTCGGTCAGCGACCCTGTCGCGCGCTTCGTCTTGAACGGCGTGTTCTGGCTGGGTTGGGGCGTGCTGCTGATCAGTACCTTCCTGATCAACCACTTCGAGCTCTTCGGGTTGCGCCAGGTCTGGGCGAACCTGCGTGGCGAGGCGCTGCCGGCGCCGATCTTTCACACGCCGCTGTTCTACCGCCACGTGCGACACCCGATCTACCTCGGCTTCGTGCTCGCCTTCTGGGCCACACCCCGGATGACAGCAGGCCACCTGCTGTTCGCCGCGGCCTGCACAGGCTACATCCTGATCGGCATCTGGTTCGAGGAACGCGACCTGATCGCGCAGTTCGGCCAGCGCTATCTCGTGTATCGCCAGCAGGTGGGCATGCTGCTGCCGAAGTTCGGCGCGCGCGACCGCAAGGGCCCGGCGCAATCCTGATCGCGGGGCGCGAGCCAAGCCTCGAACGGATCAGCTCTGCAGTGCGCGCGCGATGCGGTGCCGCGCGACCGTCGTGCGAGGCACCTTGGTGTTGAACCAGCTGCGCACGTCTTCATCGAGACCGATGCCGTGCATGTAGTTGTAGAGCGCCTTCTTCAAGGCCATGCCCAGCGCATCGTGATCGACGCCGGTCGTGTCGATGAAGGCGATGTCGTTCTTCGCGAACGAGACGGGCGGCAGCGCCTGCAGCGTGACGCCGTAGTCCTCGGGGTTCTTGCCCACCGGTGAATGCACGGTGCAGGCGAAGCGGTGGAAGAAACCGGACTGGATGCAGCCGGTCTCGAACAGCTGGCGCACGTACTCGAGCGCGTCCACCGTGTCCTGCACCGTCTGCGTCGGGAAGCCGTACATCAGGTAGGCGTGCACGAGGATGCCGGCATCGCTGAACGCTTTCGTCACGCGCGCGACCTGCTCGACCGACACACCCTTCTTCATCAGCGTCAGCAGCCGATCCGAAGCGACCTCGAGCCCGCCCGAGATCGCGATGCAGCCGCTGTCGGCCAGCTGGTGGCACAGCGCGGGGCTGAACGATTTCTCGAAGCGGATATTGCCCCACCACGAGATCGCGAGCTGGCGGCGCTGCAGCTCGGCGGCGAGCGTCT
>JBDUAG010000132.1:0-8428 GCA_040004785.1 Burkholderiales bacterium
GGCAAGGACCCGATGGTCGTGCTGCGCACCGAGTACAGCCGCGGCGGCCGCAATTCGGCCACCGTGCGCATGAAGCTGAAGAGCCTGCTCTCCAACTCCGGCACCGAAGTCGTCTACAAGGCCGACGACAAGCTCGACCAGGTCATGCTCGACAAGAAGGAGTGCACCTACTCCTACTTCGCCGACCCGATGTACGCGTTCATGGATGCCGAGTACAACCAGTTCGAGGTCGAGTCCGAGAACATGGGCGACGCGATCCAGTACCTCGAAGACGCGATGCCGGTCGAAGTCGTCTTCTACGACGGCAAGGCGATTTCGGTCGAGCTGCCGACCAGCCTGGTGCGCGAGATCAGCGACACCGAGCCTGCCGTCAAGGGCGACACCTCGGGCAAGGTGCTGAAGAAGGCGAAGATCGCCACCGGCTTCGAGATCGACGTGCCGCTGTTCGTGCAGACCGGCGACAAGGTCGAAATCGACACCCGCACGCACGAGTACCGTAAACGGGTTTGAGTACGACCCCGTAAGACGACGGGCCCGCTTTGCGGGCCCTTCTCTTTTGGTGCTGCATCATTCGCCATGCCGTTTGATTTCGCCGCCGTCAGCGCCCCGTTCCGCATGCAGCCCGGCCTGCGCCGCCTCGCGGCGGGCGCGCAGCAACTGACGCCGAACCGCCCCGGTGATCCGGCCCTCGTCGAGAAGCTCGCCGTGCTGGCCGCCCATGCCGATCAGGCGCTGCTGAGCGCAGACGGTTTCGACGCAACGCCCGCGCTCCATGCCCTGGCCGCACACGCAGCCCTCGAGCACCCGGACGCGTTCGCCTGGGACGGCTCCGACCACTGGCAAGCGCATCACCTGGGGTGGTCGTTGCAACGCGGCGCGCCCCTCGGCGACGGCCCCGCCGAGATCGGCGCCTGCCTACGCGCCCTGCCCGCAACATGGCGCGTCGCCGCGTTGCTCGCGCTTGCCTTCGCCGAAGACTTCGCTGTGATCGATGGCGCCACGGCGCGCATCCCCTGGCTCGCCGTGTGCCTGCCGTCGCATTGGGCGCCGGAAGACAAGATCGGCCGCCACTTCGCGCAGGTGCACGCGCCAGTCGCCGACAACCAGACGCTGATCACCGCAAGCGATCACCTCGCGCGGCTCGTCACCGGCGCGGAACGCTGGGAGCGCTTCGTGTGGACGATCACGGGGCACCCGACGCTGAGCCAGCATCCGCAGCGCTGCGATGCTGCACCCTGGCCGCGCGATGCGGACGCCGATGAGTTGGCCGCGCGCGCGTTCTTCCGCACCGAGCGGCAGACCTTCATCCCGATGCCCGAGCAAGCCCAGGCGATCTTCACGATCCATGTCGAGATGCAGCCGCTGGCGCAGGCGATCGCGTTGCCGGCACACGCGAGCCAGTTGCATGCCGCGCTCGCCAGCATGGGCGCCGCCGTGCTTGCCTACCGCGGGCTCACCGATGTGCGCGATCGCCTGCTCGCGTGGCTCGCCGTGCGAACCGGCGCATGAACTCGGGTGCGCTCGGCCGCTGGCAAGGGCAGTCGCGCCACGTCATCCTCGACACCAGCTTCGGCACCGGTGAGCGCTTCCTCGCCACCCGGCAAGCGTGGCGCGACGATCCGTATCGCTGCGCGCGACTCGTCTTCATCGCCGTCGAGCCGCACCCGCCGAGCCGCGACCAACTGGCCGAGTTGCTCCAATCCGCCTGGCCGCCCCTCACCCGAAACCTGCACGCCCTCGCCTTCGACGAGGGCCGCGTCCAGTTGTTGCTCGCGGTCGGAGAGGTCTCGGCGTGGCTGCCTGAGCTGGTCGCCTTGGTCGATGCGTTCCACCTCGATGGCGCCACGCCGATGTGGGATCAGCGCGCCTGCAAGGCGCTGAGCCGGCTCGCCGCGCCCGACGCGACGCTGTTCGCCGAGCACGCCACGCCGGCACTGCGCGCGCACCTGATCACCGCGGGCTTCGAGCTGATGCCAGACGAGGAAGTCGGCACCACGCGCGCCCGGTACGCACCGACATTCACGCCGCGGCGCGCCCCTGGACGAATCGCGACGCGCCGCTCCGTCGAACCCCGCGCGCTGATCATCGGCGGCGGCCTGGCCGGCTGCGCCACGGCGTCGGCATTGGCCGAGCAAGGCTGGCACAGCACCGTGTTCGAGCGCCACGCGCAAGTCGCGGCCGAAGCCTCGGGCAACCCGGCCGGGTTGTTCCACGGCATCGTCAACGCGCAGGACGGCGTGCACGCGCGCTTCAACCGCGCGGCCGCGCTGATGGCGCGACAGGCGGTGCAGATCGCGATCGATGCGCACGGCGTGGCCGGCGCCGTCGATGGCCTGCTGCGACTCGACACCGCGAGCTCTCACGCCGGCATGCGGGCAACGCTGGCTGCATTGGGCTTGCCCGCCGAGTACGTCCAGGCCCTGACCGCGGAGCAGGCCGGCGCAACGAGCGGCATCGTGCTGAGTCGGCCCGCGTGGTTCTACCCTGGCGGCGGCTGGGTGCATCCCGCGGGCCTGGCGCGGGCGTGGCTCGAGCGCGCCGAACCATTCGTCGAGTGGCGCTGCAACGCCGATGTTCGATCGCTGCAACGAACCGACACCGGCTGGCGCCTGCTTGACGCCGCCGGCACGACGCTCGCCGAAGCACCCACCGTCGTGCTCGCCAACGCCGGCACGGCGCTCACGCTGCTCGGCTCACCGGATTGGCCGATCGACCCGGTGCGCGGGCAGATCAGCCTGTTGCCGGCCAGTGCGCTCGCCTTGCCGCGCGTGCCCGTCGCCGGTACCGGCTACCTGTTGCCCGAGCTGGCCGGCGGCCTCGCGATGTTCGGCGCCACATCGCAGCGCTTTGATGACGATGCGTCGGTGCGGGCTGACGACCACCGCGCCAACCTCGTCCAACTCGCCCAGCTCCTGGGTCACGCCATCGACGCAAACCCCGCCGCGATGCAGGGCCGCACCGCCTGGCGCTGGAGCGCCATCGATCGACTGCCGGTGATCGGCGCCGTGCCGGATGCCGAGGCCACCGCGCAGCGCCTCGACCAGCCGCGCTTCGTGCCGCGACTGCCCGGGCTGTTCGTGTTCACGGCATTGGGTTCGCGCGGCATCACCTGGAGCGCGCTCGGCGCGCAGGTGTTGACGTCGCTGGTCACCGGTGCGCCGGCGCCACTCGAAGCAAGCCTGATCGACGCCATCGACCCGGCGCGTTTCGTCAGCCGCCGCGCGCGCCGAGAACCTGTCACGGAGGCCAGAGAAACCGCGGCGGGCCGGCACCCGCCAGCGCTTCGAGCACCGAGCCGACGCCGGGCGACGAGTTCGGCAAGGCCTCCAGGATCTTCTTGAACAGTGGCCGATACGCCGCAACGGCGTCAAAGCCCGCGAGTGGATCGCGGTTCTCCAGGAATGCGCCGTCGAGTTCGACCCAGGCGTCGGCGCTGAGCACGGCCTCGGCGAGCGGCAGCACTTCGGTCTCCTCGATGTGCATGTGCTCGAGGTAGAAGCTCACGTACAGGCTCATCGCCGTCTCGAAGCTCGCGCGGCGCGCCTTACCCTGGTCGGTTTCGCCCATCATCTCGAAGCCGAGCAGGGCGTGTTCGAGCCCCCGTATCGCGTGCTCGCCGGCTGCGTGGTCTCGGTCGAGCCGGTCGAGCACGGCGTCACTGCGTGCGCCGTGCCCGCGCAGCCTCGGAAAGAGCAACTGGCTCTCCTTCGGATGATGGAGCTTCTCGGGGAACTCGTCGACGTAGAACAACATGGCACGCAAGGCGGCGAAGTCAGGCGGCGTGCCGCGCCGTCGGTGATCCTCGAGCAGCAGCAGGATCGATCTAAGCATCGCCGACAGCGCCCGGTGTTCATGAAGAATGATGATCTGGCTCGCGTGTAGCACGGTGCGTCTCCCGCATGAACTGGCCCGCACAGAGTCGTCCGATTGCGGGCGACGTGACTTGACGCAGATCAACTGAAGGCGAGGCCGTTCAGCCCATCCAACCCGCTGCGGCAACCACCGCACAGACAATCAAGTCCCCGCCAGCCAACTCTCACAAGGACCAGCCAGCATGAACTCACGCCGCTCATTCATCCAGATCGTCCCTGTCGCCGGTGCCGCACTCTTCGCCGCGCGCTTTGCACTGGCCGCGGAGGTCGACCCCAAGGACCCGCAGGCCGCTGCACTCGGCTATGTCGTCGACGCCACGACGACCGACAAGGCGAAGTACCCCAAGTACGCCGCCGGGCAGACCTGCGCGACCTGCCAGCTCTACCAAGGCAAAGCGACCGATGCGACCGGCGCCTGTCCGCTGTTCGCCGGCAAGACCGTGGCCGGGAAAGGCTGGTGCAGCGCCTGGGCGAAGAAGGCCTGAGGCCGGCACCTGGCCGACGCGCCATCCTGCGACATGAGTGTGTTGATCCCGATCGAAACGCGCGCGCCAGGCCCGCGCGTCGCACCCGGCTTCGCCCTGTGGCAGTTTGGCTTTCGGCCGTTCTACCTGCTTGCCAGCACTTTTGCGGCGCTGTCGATCGGCGTCTGGGCGGTACAGTTCGCCGGCCTGCTGCCGCATGCGTATCTGCGCGGGCCGCTGTGGCATGCGCACGAGATGCTGTTCGGTTTCGTGCTCGCCGTGGTCGTCGGCTTTCTGTTCACGGCGGGACGCAACTGGTCGAACCGCCCGACGCCGACCGGTGCAACGCTTGCGACGTTCGCGGCCCTGTGGGTGGCCGGCCGGGTGCTCGTGCTCACGCCATTCGGCTGGGCCGCAGCCATCGTCGACACCGCATTCCCGTTCGCCGCGGCGGTGGCGCTGGCGATCCCGTTCATCGCGTCGCGCAATCGGCGCAACTATTTCTTCGTCGGCCTGCTGCTGCTGATGTCGGTGGCCTCGCTGGTCGTGCACCTCGCGCAGCTCGGTGTGGTCGCCTTGCCGGGTTGGCTCGGCATCCAGCTCGCGCTCGATGCCGTGCTCTTCATCATGGCGGTGATGGGCGGCCGCGTGATCCCGATGTTCACCAACAACGGCGTACCGGGCGCCGGGGCAACCCGCCGGCCACTGATCGAGAAAGCCGCCCTCGGCCTCGTGCTCGCGCTGTTGATGGCCGACGCGCTCGATCTCGACGGCGCGCCGCTCGCGAGCGTCGCGGCGGTCGGCGCGCTGGCGCATCTCGTGCGCTGGTCGCTGTGGCGACCGTGGAAGACCGTGCGCGCCCCGCTGGTGTGGGTGTTGCACGCGGCGTACTTCTGGATCCCGGTCCACCTCGCGCTGCGAGCGCTCGCCGAGTTCGGCTGGGTCGCGCCCTCGCTGGCGACGCACGCGCTGACCGTCGGCGCCGCCGGCGGCCTGATCATCGGCATGATGACGCGCACCGCGCGCGGCCACACGGGTCGGCCCTTGCAGTCCGATCGCATCGACGTCGCCTGCTACGCACTCGTGCTGTTCGCGGCGGCTGTGCGCGTGGTCATGCCGCTGCTCGCCCCGTCGCAGACGATCCCTGCGGTCCTCGTGTCGGCGGCGCTCTGGTCGAGTGGCTTCGCGCTGTACGCCGTGCGCTACTGGCCGGTGCTGACGCGCGCGCGGCCTGACGGCAAACCCGGTTGAACCGCATGGACTACCTGGTCGTCAAGACGATCCATCAAGGCGCGGTCGCGCTCTCGCTGACCGGCTTCTTCGCGCGCGGGCTCGGCTCGCTGCGCGGTGCCGCCTGGGTGCGCGGCGGGCTCGCGAAGACCTTGCCGCACGTCGTCGACACGGTGCTGCTGCTGTCGGCACTGACGCTGGCGTGGATGCTGCGCGTCACGCCCGGTTCGGCGCCGTGGCTGGCGGCGAAGGTTGTCGGCCTGGTGGTCTATGTGGGCCTGGGTGTGATCGCATTGAAGCCGGGTCGCCCGCTGCGCGTGCGCGCCGCGACGTGGATCGCCGCGCTTGCGACCTTTGGCTGGATCGTCTCGGTCGCAATCACCAAGAGCCCGCTCGGTATCCTGGCGCTGATCTGACCGGCGCCGACATATCAGCCGCGCGCGGGCAAGGCGGCGCGCAAGGACTTGAGCAGCGCGGGATCGACCGCCGCGAGCGTGCCGGTGCGCGCCGCGATCCGACCGTCGGCATCGAGCAGTTCGACAGTGCTCGAATGGTTGAACTCGCCGCTCGCGAGGCGCCGGTACTGCACACCGAGCAAGGCCGCGAGCTTGCGGGCGCTGGTCTCGTCGGTGCGCGCCAACGTCCAGCGTGCGTCGCAGTGATGCGCCTCGGCCTTCTCCTTCAGCACGGCAACGCTGTCACGCGCCGGATCGAAGCTGACCATCAGCACCCTGACCCGCTCGCGCTCGGCGGCCGGCAAGGCCTTCAGCGTGAGCTGGATGGTCTCGAAGATCATCGGGCACACCATCTCGCACGAGCTGTAGAACATGCTGACGAGCACCGGCCCGCCGCGCAGGGACGCGATGTCGAACGCGCGGCCATCCTGATCGGTCAACGGCGGCCTGAACTGGTAGATCGAGTTGCCCGGCAGTTCGGAGGAGGCTGCTGCGCGCGCCGCGATCGGCAGACACGCAGCGGCAGCGAACAGCAGCAAGGCGTCGCGCCGCGACAATCCGGGTGCGCTCATGGTGGGGCTCCTTCGAGAGGTCGGGCGCATCGAAAGCCCAGGTTGCTGGTGGTGTCCGCAGCGCCCAGCGACGAGAGCAGCGCGATGCGCATCAGCACCGCGTAGCTGTCGCGGTCGATGACGCTGATGGCGCCTGCGCCGCAGAACTTCAAGATATCGGGGTCGCCCTGGGTGCGGCTGTCGCCGGCGATGAACAAGGCGTTGAAATCGTCCACCCACTCCCATGCGAGGCCGTGCAGGTCGCGCACGCCGTAAGCATTGGGTGGGCTGCCGACATTCGGCAGCACGACCGCGCTGGGACGCTCGTACCAGGCGAGGATGCGGCGCCGCCAGTCCGGGTCGGCGCGCGCGTCGCGGCGGGTC
Source organism: Burkholderiales bacterium (assembly GCA_040004785.1). Lineage (GTDB taxonomy): Bacteria > Pseudomonadota > Gammaproteobacteria > Burkholderiales > Burkholderiaceae_C > LMDS01. The sequence continues at coordinate 6,957 of JBDUAG010000132.1, forward strand.
TCGTCGGCGGACGCGGCGTATTCCCATTCGAGCCAGGTCGGAAGCCGTGCGCCCTCGCTTTCGCAGAAGGCTTTCGCGGCGAACCAGCTGACGCTGGTCTGCGGCCGCAGGGCCGCGTCGTCGTCGGCGAGCTGCGTGGCCGAGCGCCAGTCGATCAGATAGCGCTTGTCGGCGAACACCGCGGGCACCTGCGTGCGCTGCCACTCGGGATGCGCGCGTACGAACGCGAGGTACTCGCCCGCCGTGACCGGCGTCGCGCGCAACGCAAACGGCGCGATGTCGACCGGCACCGTCGCCGTGGGCACCGTGCCCTGTGGCAACACGCTCACGAAGCGGCCGCCGGGCAAGGCGACGTAGTCGGCGCCGCACGCGAACCCGCACGTCGTCAGCAAGACGATGCCGACGGCGCGCAGAACGTTCATGTCAATGCGCCGGAGCCCCAGCTGGTGCGGCGCTGGCGCGGGCTTTCTTCACGTCCTCGGTGGAGATCTGGCCGCCCGGATTGCCCCAGCTGTTGAGCACGTAGGTCAGGATGTTTGCAACCGCGTCGTCGTTGAGCTGGTTCATCGGCGGCATCACCGAGTCGTAGTCGCCGCCGTTGACCTTGAGCTTGCCGGTCAGGCCGCGCAGGACCACGTCGATCGCGCGCTTCGAATCGGCCGCAACGTAGTCCGACTTCGCCAGCGGCGGGAACACGCCGGGCAGACCGGCGCCGTTGGCTTGGTGGCACACCGAGCAGGTGCCCGCAAACAGCGCCTCGCCGGCACGGACCTGGTCCTGCAGCGACAGCGTGCCGCTGGCCGACTCGGCCGTCGCCTTGGTCACAGCGTTGAGGTTCGCACCGGCGCGGTCGCCCAGATAGACCGAGTCCACTTCCTTGCCCGAATAGATCGCCTTGTCCTCGGCGCCGTTGACCTTGAGAATCGCCAGCGCACCCTTGTTGAAGGCGCGGAAGATCGAGTGGTCGACGATCACGTAGCTGCCCGGCACGCGCGTGCGGAACTCGGCGATCGCCGCGCCGCCAGCCGGAATCAGCGTGGTCTGCACGTTGGTCTGCATGTTGGTACCGCCCTCGAAGCGCACCTTGTCGAAGATCGCACCGATGACGTGAAAGCTCGACACCAGGTTCGGCCCGCCGTTGCCGACGAACAGGCGCACGGTTTCGTTGACCTTGGCCTGGAGCGCCTTGTCGCCGGTCAACGCACCTTCGGCGCCGTTGAAGAGCACGTAGGTGGGCTTCTCGTCGATGGCCTTTTCCATGTCGAACGGCTGGTTGCCCTTCTCGCGGTACTTGCCGCTCGTGTAGAAGTCGCCCTGCATCACGTAGTACTCGTGATCGACCTTGGGCAGGCCCTTTGGCGGCTCGACCAGGATCAGCCCGTACATGCCGTTGGCCACGTGCATGCCCACCGGCGCGGTCGCGCAGTGGTAGACGTAGATCCCTTCGTTGAGCGCCTTGAACGTGAACTGCG
>JBDUAG010000685.1:0-2519 GCA_040004785.1 Burkholderiales bacterium
CGCAGGCGCGGCGCGATCTCATGGAGTTGCACGGTGATGCGATCGAGGTGGACGTGTGAGCACCCTCGCCGTGCGGCTGCGGCCGACGATGAGCTCGGATCTGGACTTCGTGATCTCGGTCGAGCAGGACCCGGCCAACCTGCCGTTCATCACGCCGTGGGATCGCACGCAACACGAGGGCGCGATCCGCTTCCCGGACTTTCGTCACTTCATCGTCGAGGCTGGGCCGGGCTATCCATCGGCCGGCTTCGCGATCCTGCAAGGCTGCCGCAACCCGCACCGCTCGATCGAATTGAAGCGCATCGTGCTGTTGCCGACGCTGCACGGCCAAGGGGCAGGGCGCGCGTGCCTGCGCGTGCTCGCGCAGATGGTCTTCCGCGACCTGCATGCACACCGCTTCTGGCTCGACGTGAAGGGCCTGAACTTGCGCGCCCAGGCGCTGTACCGCAGCGAAGGCTTCATCGAGGAAGGCCGACTGCGCGAGAGCGTGCGTACCGGTGACGGCTACGACTCGCTGGTCGTGATGAGCATGCTCGAGCAGGAACACGCGGCAGCGCAGACTGCGCGTTGAACACCGAACGGAGACGTGCATGCAGACGACGATGATGGATGTGCCGCTGTCGTTGAACCACCTGCTGGATCGCGCCGGTCACCTGTTCAAGGGCAACGAGATCGTCTCGCGCCTGCCCGACAAGTCGTACAAGATGCACACCTACGGCGAGTTCCATCGCCGCACGCGCGCGCTCGCCTCGGCGCTGCAGTCGCTCGGGCTCAAGCGCGGCGACCGCGTCGCGACGCTGAGCTGGAATCACCACGCGCACCTCGAGTGCTACTTCGGCATTCCGGCCGCGGGTGGCGTGATGCACACGCTGAACCTGCGCCTGGCGCCCGACGAGATCGGCTGGATTGCGAGCGATGCGAAGGACCGCTTTCTCATCATCGACGACGTGCTGCTGCCGCTCTACAGGCAGTTCGCGCCGCTGCATGCGTTCGAGCGCGTCATCGTCGTGCCGTTCTCGGGCGCGCCGGTCGCGGACGAGTTCATCGACTACGAAGCGCTGCTCGCCGGCGCCGACCCGGACGGCTTCGTCTACGCCGCGCACGATGAGGACGACCCGGTGGCCCTGTGCTACACGTCGGGCACGACCGGTCGACCCAAGGGCGTCGCGTATTCGCACCGCTCGACCGTGCTGCACACGCTCGTCGGTGCGCTCGCCGATCACTGGGGCCTGCGCAGCACCGACGTGGTGTTGCCGGTCACGCCGATGTTCCATGCGAACTGCTGGGGCGTGCCCTATGCCGCCGTGATGCTCGGTGTGAAGCTCGTCTTCCCCGGCCCGCACCTGCACCCAGACGATCTGCTCGACCTGATGCAGGCGCACCCGCCGTCCCTCGCGCTCGGCGTGCCGACGATCTGGATGGGGCTGATCCAGCGCTTCGATGCGGCGCTGACCACCGAGCCGGGCCGCTGGAGATTGCCTGAGGGCCTGCGCTCGCTGGTCGGCGGTGCGGCGGTGCCCGAGGCGCTGATCCGCGCGTTCGCGAAGCATGGCGTGTGGCTGCTGCAAGGATGGGGCATGACCGAAACCTCGCCGCTCGCGACCGTCTCGTACCTGCGCAACGAGCTGAAGGGCGCTGGCGACGAGGTGCGCTTCCAGCGCGCCGCAATGGCCGGCATCCCCGCGCCGCTGGTCGACGTGCGCATTCGCACCGAGATGGACGAAGACGCGCCGTGGGACGGCCAGACCATGGGCGAGATCCAGTGCCGCGGTCCGTTCATCACTGGCTCGTACCATGAAGTACCGGTCACCGACGACAAGTTCACCCGCGACGGCTGGTTGCGCACCGGCGATGTCGCGACGATGGACGCGCTCGGCTTCGTCCGCATCACCGACCGCACCAAGGACCTGATCAAGTCCGGCGGCGAATGGATCAGCTCGGTCGACCTCGAGAACGCGCTGATGGCGCACCCGTCGATCGCCGAGGCGGCCGTGATCGCTATTCCCGACGAGAAGTGGAGCGAACGCCCGCTGGCCTGCATCGTCGTCAAACCGGGGCAGAATGCGCCCCTTGCCGATGAACTGGCGGCACACCTGCAGAAGCACGGCTTCGCCAAGTGGCAGGTGCCCGATCGCTTCGAACTGATCGATGCGGTGCCGCGCACCTCGACCGGCAAGTTCTGGAAACTGAAACTGCGCGAGCGCTTCCCGCGCTGAACGCCACGGCGCCTCGCGCGCCTTACACGACCCCATGCAAGAGCAACTCGATCTCACCCCTGACGACGGCGGCAACGGCGCCGTCGACCTCGCCCGCTACGCGGAGCGCGCCTACCTCGAATACGCGCTCAGCGTCGTCAAGGGCCGCGCGTTGCCCGACGCGTGCGACGGCCAGAAGCCGGTGCAGCGACGCATCCTGTATTCGATGGAGCGCATGGGCCTGGCGTTCACGACAGCGAGCGGGCCGAAGGCGGTGAAGAGCGCGCGCGTCGTCGGCGACGTGCTCGGCAAGTTCCACCCGCA
>JBDUAG010000686.1:0-2519 GCA_040004785.1 Burkholderiales bacterium
GAAGGTGCCGCGCCCGACACCCGCCTGCACATAGCCTTCGAGCGCCAGTTGCTCGTAGACGTGCACGACGGTGTTGCGCGCGATGCCCAGCACCTGAGCCAGCGCGCGCGTCGGCGGCAGCTTCAGGCCGGCCGTCAGCACCGACTCGCGAATGCCGGTTTGCAGGATGCGGTAGAGCTGCCGGTGGTCCGGCTCCGAACCGCGCCGATCAAACTGGCGCAGCACGAAATCCGGCAACGCCATCGCCTGGGCGCGCGCGCCTCGATGTTTATCTTGCATCGGCTTGGTTCTATCAGAAATGCGGGATTGGTTCCGTTGAGGGGGCCAAGTAAGTCCTAGACTCGCGCTTGTGTCAAGCGCATGAGGACCCCCATGAACACCACCACCCAGACCGAAACCGCCCGCCTGGCTGCTGCCGGCACGACTGGCGTTCGCGCCAGCAACGCCGCCATCGACGCGCGCCGCGTTGCGGCCACGCCGCGCGGCGTGGGCATCGGCTTCAACATCTACGCCGAGCGCGCGCTGAACGCCGAGCTGTGGGATGTCGAAGGCAAGCGCTACATCGATTTCGGCTCCGGCATCGCGGTGCTCAACACCGGGCACCGCCATCCGCGCATCGTCGAGGCGATCCGCAACCAGCTCGATCACTTCACCCACACCGCCTACCAGGTCGTGCCCTATGAGAGCGTCGTCTCGCTCGCCGAGCGGCTCAACAAGCTGACCCCTGGCACGCACGCGAAGAAGACCGCGTTCTTCACGACCGGCGTCGAGGCGGTCGAGAACGCGATCAAGATCGCCCGCGCCCACACGCGCCGCCCCGGCGTGATCGCGCTGACCGGCGCGTTCCACGGCCGCACCTACATGGGCATGGCGCTGACCGGCAAGGTCGCGCCGTACAAGATCGGCTTCGGGCCGTTCCCGGGCAGCATCTTCCACGTGCCGGCGCCGGTGCCGCTGCATGGCGTCTCGGTCGCCGATTCGCTGAAGGCGATCCAGCAGCTGTTCAAGGCCGACATCGAGCCGACGCAGGTGGCTGCGATCATCGTCGAGCCGATCCAGGGCGAGGGCGGCTTCTACGTGATGCCGACGGAGTTCATGCGCGCGCTGCGCCAACTCTGCGACCAGCACGGCATCGTGATGATCGCCGACGAGATCCAGACCGGCTTCGCGCGCACTGGCAAGATGTTCGCGATGCAACACCATGACGTGCTGCCCGACTTGATGACGATGGCCAAGAGCCTCGCCGGTGGTGTGCCGCTGTCGGCCGTCTGCGGCCGCGCCGAGATCATGGATGCACCGGCCCCCGGCGGCCTGGGCGGCACCTATGCGGCGAACGCGCTCGCGATCGCCTCGGCGCACGCGGTGCTCGACGTGATCGAAGACGAGCAGCTGTGCGAGCGCGCCGAAGCGCTGGGCCAGCGGCTGAAGACGCACCTGAACGGGTTGCGCGCGAAGGTCCCGGGCATCTCGGACGTGCGCGGCCTGGGCGCGATGGTCGCGGTCGAGTTCGTCAAGGCCGACGGCACCCCCGACGCCGACTTCACGAAGGCCGTCGTCACGCGCGCACAAGCTGCCGGCCTGCTGCTGCTGACCTGCGGCGTCTATGGCAACGTGATCCGTTTCCTGTTCCCGCTGACGATCCAGGACGCGGTGTTCGACGAGGGCATGGCGATTCTTGCCAAGGCGCTTCAATCCTGAACCGGGAATGCCCATGCTGAAACTCAAGGACCCCAGCCTGTTCAAGCAACAGGCCTACATCGCCGGCGCCTGGGTCGATGCCGATGACGGCAAGACCGTGGCCGTGACCAACCCCGCCTCCGGCGAACAACTCGGCACCGTGCCGATGTGCGGCACCGCCGAGACCGTGCGCGCCATCGCCGCGGCCGACCAGGCCCAGCAACTCTGGCGCGACGTGCCCGCGAAGGAGCGCGCCGCGATCCTGCGCAAACTCAATGACCTGATGCTCGCGAACGTCGACGACCTCGCGCTGATCATGACCAGCGAGCAGGGCAAACCGCTCGCCGAGGCCAAGGGCGAGATCGCCTACGCCGCGTCATTCATCGAGTGGTTCGCCGAAGAGGCGCGCCGCATCTACGGCGACACGATCCCCGCGACCTCGGGCGACAAACGCATCCTCGCGATCAAACAGCCGGTCGGCACGACCGCGGCGATCACGCCGTGGAACTTCCCAACCGCGATGCTGACGCGCAAGGCCGGCCCGGCGCTGGCCGCCGGCTGCTCGATGGTGGTGAAGCCTGCGACGCAGACGCCGTACTCGGCGCTCGCGTTCGCCGAACTGGCCGAACGCGCCGGCATCCCGAAGGGCCTGTTGTCGGTGCTGACCGGCTCGGCCGCGCAGATCGGTGGCGAGATGACGCGCTCGCCGATCGTGCGCAAGCTCACCTTCACGGGCTCGACCGATGTCGGCCGCACGTTGATGCGGCAGAGCGCCGACACGATCAAAAAGCTCTCGCTCGAACTCGGCGGCAACGCGCCGTTCATCGTGTTCGACGATGCCG
>JBDUAG010000687.1:0-2516 GCA_040004785.1 Burkholderiales bacterium
GGGTGGCCGGTGTCGACGAAGTCAACGATCCGAATGTCTGCCTTGTCGATGTGATCCCGATGCAGGCGGCCGGCATATTGCTGCAGCGTGCCCTTCCATGAGATCGGCATCGCGAGGACGAGCGTGTCGAGCGCCGGGTGATCGAAGCCTTCGCCCACCAACTTGCCCGTCGAGAGCATGACTCGAGGAGCCTCAGGCGACAAGTCATCGAGCGCCGCGGTCAAGGCAGCACGCTGCTTCGGCGACATCCGCCCGTGGAGCACAAACGGTGGAGGAATCCGGCCCTCCAGCGCAGTCGCCAGCGCGCCGAGATGTTCGGTCCGCTCTGTCAAAACGAGCACCTTCCGTCCCGCCTCGAACGACCGCTGCACCTCCTCGGCAATGGCCTCGGTGCGAGCCACATCCGTCGCCAGGCGCCGGAACACCTCCTGAATCCCGATGTCCGGCGACGCGTCGATCGCCTGCACCCACAGGCGCGGGATGACTTGAAGATCCTTCGGCGCCCCTTCGGGCCGGACCACCGTGTGCCGCGTCGGTCCGCACTGCATGAAGATGATCGGCTGTTGCCCATCGCGCCGGATCGGTGTCGCCGTCAGCCCCAGCACGTATTTCGCCTTGGCGCACCGCAGGATGGCGTCGAACGATACCGCACCGACATGGTGGCACTCGTCGACGATGATCTGGCCGTAGCCCTCGACCATGGGATCGACTTCGCCCCGCCGTGAAAGCGACTGCATGACCGCAATGTCGATGCGGCCGGTCGGTTTGGCCTTGCCGCCGCCGACGGTGCCAACGAGTTCCTTGCCCACCCCCAAGAAGGCCCGCAGCCGCTCTTGCCATTGGCGAAGCAGCTCGGTCCGATGAACGAGGATCAACGTGTTCACGCCGCGGCGCGCGATGATCGCCGCGGCCACCACGGTTTTGCCGAACGCCGTTGGTGCGCACAACACCCCAGCGTCGTGGGCCAGCATCGCAGTGACTGCTCCCTGTTGGTCGCGACGCAAGCTGCCCGCGAAGTCGATCGACAACGGCTCGCCGGCGGTGCGCTCGTCCTGCAAGTCATCGCGAATGCCGTTGGTCCGCAGCAGCGCGAGCGCCGGCTCCAAGCATCCGCGCGGCAGAGCGATGTGGCGAGGGAAGTTCTCGGCGCAGCCGATGACCCGCGGCTTGTCCCAAACCGGGAGGCGCATGGCTTGGGCCTTGTAGAACTCTGGGTTCTGGAACGCGGCCAATCGGACCAACCGATTGGCCAGGGCCTGCGGCAGTTGGGCCTTCTCGAAATAGACCTGATTGGACAGCGTCAGGGTCAGCCGTTCGGGAAGCGGCCCGGCCAGCTTCGTGGAAGCGGACGCCGCTCGCTTCCAGGGCTCCCTGAGGTCTTCCTCTTCGACGAAGGTAACGTCCAGCGGATGCATGCCACCCGTGGCGCGAAGGACGGTCGGCTCGATGGCGCGCACAGACATGCGTGGCAACGAGGCCAGGAATGCCCATTGGTCGGGATATGGGCGCAGCGCGTCATCCACGAACACACTGCAGTCGCGCTCTCGGGCGGTTTTCTGCAGGGGCAGGGCGATCAAGTTGCCGAAGCCACCCTTGGGCATGGTGTCCTGGTTCGGGAACAGCCGATCGTAGGACGAGAGCTTGAGCTGCCGCGTGCGGGCGCATGTGTGGCTGATGATCGACGTACCCAGGCGACGGGCGTCGCGCGCCGCGACTCTGCCTTCGAAGAAGATCCATGCGTGGGCACCGTTGCCGGAGCGCGAGACCTCCAATGCGACAGGCACGCCAAGCTCGCGGCAGGAAACCACGAAGGCGCGTGCATCTTCCTTCCACTCCGCCTCGTCGAAGTCCACGGCAAGAAAGCAGCAGGTGTCGTCGGTCAGCAGCGGATAGGCGCCGACCGTGTGGTCACCCGCGAGATGCTTGAAGAGGACGGCATCGGACAGCGGGATCAACTGCCGGTTGCCGCATTCAGAGCACTTGATGCGCGGCTTTTCGCACACGCCGGGCCGCCACTCATTGGCGCAAGCAGGCGCGTAGCCTGACTTTCCGGTGGTCTTGCTCTCCCAGCGAACGGGATAGACATCGGGCCGCCCGCGAAACAGTCGGCCGAACAACGCAAGCTTTTCGGCGGTCGACAGGCGGGAGGGCTCTGAGGGTGTCAGCACAGGCGCTTGCGCCGCCGAGGCTTGGCGCCACGCAATGCCGTGGGCTTCGAGCAACGCGACGAGACGCACGTTCTCGGCTTCTAGCTTCTTCAGCGGATCTGGCTCAATGCTCGGCGTCATGCGATTGCTACATCTGGTGCGTCTCGCCGCCTGCAGCGTATCTGAGCTTCCTTCCCAGTACGGCATGCGGTCATCAATCCTACCTGCGTCAACCTTCGAATCGCCAATGAGCGAAGGTCTACAGCGAGGTGTGCTCCGCACTTGAGAAGTGCAGCTTGGCACAGGCCCACATGCTCCCGCACGTTCGAGACAAGATGGATGCTTGCCGATGCGACTTCGAAGAACAGT
>JBDUAG010000133.1:0-8380 GCA_040004785.1 Burkholderiales bacterium
GCGTCGCCCAGCCGATGCTGCCGATCGTCGGCACGAGCGAGATGTTCCCGGTGCGGCGCATCTACTGCATCGGCCGCAACTACGCGGCGCACGCGCGCGAGATGGGCTCCGACCCGACGCGCGAGCCGCCGTTCTTCTTCCAGAAGCCGACCGACGCGGTGCAGTTCGTGGCGATCGGCAGCGTCGCCGATCACCCATATCCGTCGCTGACGAAGAACTACCACTACGAGCTGGAGCTGGTCGCGGCGCTGAAGAGCGGCGGCACCAACATCGCGATCGGCGAGGCGCTGCAGCACGTCTACGGCTACGCGATCGGGCTGGACATGACGCGGCGCGACCTGCAGCGCGGCATGGGCGACCAGAAGAAGCCCTGGGAGATCGGCAAGAGCTTCGACAGGTCGGCGCCGATCGGGCCGATCCACCCGGTGGCGATGATGGCGGGCGGGCAGCACGTCACCAAGGGCCGCATCGAGCTGAAGGTCAACGGCCAGGTCAAGCAGGAGGCCGACCTCAGCTACATGATCTGGAGCGTGGCCGAGCAGATCAGCCAGCTCAGTCAGGCCTTCGAGCTGAAGGCCGGCGACATCATCTACTCGGGCACGCCGGAGAACGTCGGCCCGGTCGTGAAGGGCGATGTGCTCGTCGGCCACATCGACGGGCTGCCCGAACTCTCGGTGCGCATCGTCTGAGCATGGCGCTGAAGAATTCGGGGCAAGGCGGGCTCGTCTATTCGACCGACGCCGGCACGATGTGCCCGGCGTGCCGGCAGCCGATCGCGCGGTGCGCGTGCCAGCGCGCGAAGGCGTCGGCCGGTGGTGGCATCGTGCGCGTCTCGCGCGAGACCGCGGGGCGCGGCGGCAAGGCCGTCACGGTGGTGCGCGGGCTGGTTCTGGATGCAGCCGCGCTCACGCAGCTCGCGAAGCAGCTCAAGGCCGTCTGCGGCGCGGGCGGCACGGTGAAGGACGGCGTGATCGAAGTGCAGGGCGATCACTGCGAGCGCGTGATCGAGGCGCTGAAGAAGCAGGGCCGGGTGGTGAAGCGTGCCGGTGGCTGACCCAGAGCCGTTCGAATTGCGCATCGAGCCCGAAGGTTGGCGCGTGCCGGTGTCGGCCGATCGGCCGTTGATGGCGAGCGCTCGCGCCGCCGGCGTCGAGCTGCCGAGCTCGTGCCGCAACGGCACCTGCCGCAGTTGCATCTGCATGCTCGTCAGCGGCGAGATCGCGTACCGCATCGAGTGGCCGGGCCTGAGCGCCGACGAGAAGCGCGAAGGCTGGATCCTGCCGTGCGTGGCGCACCCGCTGTCGAATGTGGTGATCGATGCGCCGAAGACTTCGAGCTCGGGGCTGCCGATCGGTGATCCGCAGCCATGAGCGGCATTTGGCGACCGGCTGGTCCCGGACTTCGCCGCGGATACGGGCCGCAACCATCGCTCACCGGCTGGCCGCAGCCTCGCGCTGCATCGCCAGGATCGCGTCGGCGATGTCCTGGCTGATCTTCGCGACGGCCCGGCTGTGGGCACCGGCAAGTCCCTGGTAGCTCGGGTCGACCACGTTCTCGCGGACCGCAGTGTGCCCGGTCTGCAGCTTGCGGTCCTTCGTGCGATGGATCGTCCAGATCGCATCGACGGACGCCTTGTCGCCCAGCACCGAGTCGAAGCTGCGGAAGTCGACAGTGACGCGGTAGTCCGTCTGCGGGGCCAGCGCCTGCCCGAATTGAATCACGCGCGGCGAGCCGAGCATCAGCGCGAGGTCTTCGGCCATCACGCGTGCCACGTTGTCGGGGAGCGGCGACGCCCAGCGGTGGATGTCGTCCAGCATGACCTGGTTCGCACCGGTGCTGACGACCATCTCGGGTCGGTCGACCACCGCAGGCACCGTGACAGGGCCGAGCGCAACGACCAGGTTCGTCGCCGGCGCGGCCGGCACGCTCGCCGCGCTGAGCGTGTAGAAATGGAACGACGGCGTCGAACACGCCGTCGCCAGCCCCAGGGCAGCGACCATGCTCACGAGCAAGGCAAGGAGGCGCATCACTTGTCTCCGATGTTCGACGGGATCCGGCCGCGGATCACCGCCTCCGGGTGGCGTTCGAGATAGTCGACGAGCATCCGCATGCTGGTGGCGGCGCGCGTGAACTCGGTCAGGGCGTTGTGCAGTTCCTGCTGCGCCGGCGCCCCGGGGGCGAGCAGCGTCGCGTCGGCGTTGTTCACGCTGCGATCGATGCTGTCCAGCGCCCGCTGCATCGACTCGAGACTGGTCTTGAGCGTCGGCGCGAGCTCGTTGTCGATCCGCGCGATGAGCTTGCTGGCGCCGCCGAGCACCTCGTGCAGATCCTTCAGGTCCGTGTTGGCCGAGTTGCCGATCGCCTCGAGCGGGAGTTTGTCGATCTTGTCGAGCAGGCCGCTCAGCTTGTCTTCGAGGTCGACCAGACTGCTCGCGACCACCGGCAGCTCGGGTACGTCACGGCTCCAGTCGACGCGCGACTTGTGCAGCCGCGGGAAGTACTCGAACGCGACGTACATCTGCCCGGTCAGCAGGTTGCCGCTGCGCAGCTGGGCGCGCAGGCCGCGCTGGTCGATCAGCTGCTGCAGCAGCGCCTCGCGCTGTTTGTCGTCCCCCAGCCCGATCGGCGGCGGGTGGTCCCGGCGCGAGGTCTCGAGGTCGGCCAGCCGGCGCTCCGGATGGAACGAGACCGTCACCCGCGGCCGGACATTGCGGCGTTCCTTGTCGAGTTCGAGATCGATCGCGGTGACCTCTCCGGCGGGCAGGCCGAGGAAGGTGACGGGCGCGCCCACCTGCAGACCTCGCAGCGTCTCGTTGAAGTGCAGCACGTAGCGGCGGGTGCCGGGATCGGGCGCCTTCATCGCGGCCGAGCGATCGCGATGAAGGTCGAACTGCGCGTCGGCCTTCGCGGTCGCCGCGCCCTCCGGGAGGCGCGGCGAATCGAATGCGACGCCGCCGACCAGCGCCGAGATCAGCGACTCGGTGCGCACGTCCAGGCCATTGGCGTCAGCGATCACTTCGACGCCACCGGCGTTCCAGAAGCGCGTGTTCGCGGTCACGTACTTGTCGTAGGGTGCGCTGACGAACACCCGGATCTCGACCGAGCGACCGTCGGCCGCGAGGCTGTACGCGACCACCTGGCCCGCCGGCAGCTTGCGGTAGTAGACCGGCGAGCCTTCGGCCAGCGACCCGAGGTCGCGAGCCTTCAGGATGAACTCGCGCCCGAGCTTTCCGGAGACGACCGGCGCCTTGTCCAGGCCGGTGAACTCGGTCTGCTCCACCGTCGAGGCACCGGCCTCGAAGCCGATGTAGTTGCCCGACAGCAGCGTGTTGAGCCCCGAGACGCCGCTCAGGCTGATCGTGGGCCGCACGACCCAGAACTTCGCGTCCTCGACCATCAGCCCGGCCGCGCGCTTGGTGATCTTCGCGGTGACCTCGACTTTCGAATAGTCCTGGGACAGGTGCACGCTCGTGACCTGTCCGAGATTGACGTCCTTGTACTTGATGAAGGTCTTGCCGGCCTCGATGCCGTCGGCGGCGAGGAAATCGATCGTGATCGTCGGCCCCTCGCTGCGAACGCGCTGCACGGCGATGCCCATGGCCACCAGTGCGGCCAGGATCGGGATCAGCCAGACGGCCGACGGCCGACGCGCTCGCTTGACGACGATGGCCTGCGGGAGCTCTGCGCCTTCGGGCGGCGGTTCAACCATGAAGCACCTGTTTCGGGTTGCGCGCATTCCAGATCAGGCGCTGATCGAAGGAATGCGCGGCAAACATGGTCAGGACGACGACCGCCATGAAGTAGACAACGCCGGCACCGGGTGCCACCGACATCAGCGGCGACAACTGCACGAGCGCGACGATGAAGGCATCGACGAACACATCCAGCATCGACCAGCGGCCGACGAACTCGATGAGGCGATACAGCCGGGTGCGATCGTGGTTGTTCTTCGCCGAGCCGCGCTGAACGGTGATCAGCAGGTAGGCGAGCGCGGCGAGCTTGCCGAGCGGGACGATCACGCTGGCGACCAGCACGATCAGCGCGAGCGGCCACGAGCCGCTCTGGTACAGATAGATGACGCCGCTGATGATCGTGTCCGATTCGCTCGAACCGAGCGTTGTGGTTGTCAGCACAGGCAGCGCGTTGGCCGGGACGTAGAGGATGGCCGCTGCGATCACCAGCGCCCATGTGGTCTGGATCGACCCCTGCGGATGCGCCTCGAGACTCGCGCCGCAGCGCGGGCAGTGACCGACCTCTCCCGCGGCGGCGGGGCGCGACAGCAGCCCGCAGGTCGAGCACGACGCGAGATCGAGGTGTGGGAAGCGCTTCCAGCCGCGCCGGGTCGCCGAACCTCCAGCGGCCGGCATCAAGGCCCGCGGCGAGGTCCCGTCGGCCCAGACCACGCGCTGCCAGATCGTGTGCGGATCGAAGGTCGAGCCGATCGCCGCGAGCAGCACGACGAGAAGTCCGACCGCGTACAGGCCGACGCCCGGCGTCACCGTGGCGAGCTGGGCGATCTTGATCAGCGCCACCAGGATCCCGAGGAGCATCACCTCGCTCATCGACCAAGGCTCGACGAAGCTTGCCATCCTCAGCAGGCGGCCGATCCAGCGCGGTGCCGGTGGCCGACGTGCGGCCGACAGCACGACGAGCATGAACGCGATGAAGCAGCCCGGCGCGACGACGGCGCAGAACCCGACGACCACCGCGGTGGCCTGGCTGCCCCGCAACCAGGTCTCGTAGGCGCCACCGATGATCGTCGTCGACGCCGTGCGACCGGCCACGGACAAGCCCATCAATGGCATCAGGTTCGCGATCAGGAAGACAACCGCGGCGGCGATCGCCAGCGCCAGCGGGCGGTCGATGGGGTCGATCGGGTTGCGCGCGATCGTCATCTTGCAGCGCCGGCAGTTCGCCTTGCCGCCCGGCGGCAGCGGGGGAATCACCTGCTGCAGTTCGCAGTCGCGGCATGCGATCGTGTCCAGCATCGCTTGGCTCATCGACGGTGGCTCCGCGGGCCGCGCGGCGGACCGAACGTCATCCGTTCGACCGGTGCATCGGCGCGATCCATAGCGGATCCGGTGCGCCTGCCGCGCCAGACTTCAAGCGATTTGCACTGTCGATTCAATCGAGGCCCCAGGCTGCACGCGTCGTCCTAGATTCTCCTCTGCGTAACCGAGTGTAGGGGTAGTGCCGTGCATTCGGACCTCTCCACCGGCTACATCAAGGTCAAGGGGGGCAGCGCGGCCCGCTTTCGGCCGCCACCCAGCGCGGCCGCAGCCAGTCGTAGGCCGTGTTGAACACGATGGTGTAGGGCAGGAAGAAGATCAGAAAGCCGATGTCGAGCAGGAAGGCCGGCCACAAGCCGATGCCCAGCCACACGGCCGCGAGCGGCACGCCGGCGATGATCAGGCCGAGCTCGAAGACCACCGCGTGCAGCACGCGCACGATGAATGTCCTGTTGAACCCGAGCCGACGCTGCAGGCGATCGAACGCGGCGTTGTAGACGACGTTCCAGCACATCGCGATCAGCGAGATCATCAGCGTCAGCGCGCCCATCGCGGCCATGCTCGTGCCCATCAGCCAGCCAAACAGCGGCGCGCAGATCGCCAGGGCGATGACCTCGAAGGCCAGCGCGTGGGCGGTGCGTTCGGCGAGCGACTTGCGCGGCACGTTCATCAGGCCTTGCCTGCACCTTCCTGCCGCAGCAGCAGCGCCTGCGCAATGCGCGAGAACGCATCCTCCAGGTGCGTGCCGGCGGGTGGCGTGCGCCGCATCGGCGCCAGCGACCGACCGCGGCGTGCGAACACGACGGCGTTGCTGCCGTCGCGGTCGTTGACGCGCAGCAGCGCGCCGCCGATCGCCGCGCTCATGCGGTCGAGGTAGACGGGCACATGTGGGTGGTTGGCGTGCAGGTTCACGACCAGCAGGCCGCCGGGTTGGAGCACGTCGGCGCAATCGTCGTAGAAGCGGCGCGTGCCGAGCACCTCGGGCATGCGCTCGGCGTCGAAGGCATCCACCATCAGCACGTCGAAGCGGTCGTGCGTGCTGGCAACGAAGTGCGCGCCGTCGTCCAGCACGACGCGAAAGCGGGTGTCGTCCGGCGGTACGCGAAAGCGCTCGCGCAGCGCGATCACGTGCGGGTTGATCTCGACCACCGTCAGGTCGGTGCACGGCAGGTGGCGGTGGCAGAACTTCGCGAGCGAGCCGCCGCCCAGGCCGATCATCGCGATCCGCGCCGGCTGCGGCTCGAACATCAGCAAGCCCATCATCGTGCGCGTGTATTCGAGCGCCAGCGCATCGGGCTCGCGCAACTGCATGCGGCTCTGGATCGCGGAGTCGGAGAAGTGCAGCGATTGGCTGTCGAGCTCCTCGCGGACGAACGGGCGGGCGTGCGGCGGTTCCTCGTCGTGCATGGCCGCGATTGTCGGCCCTGCACGGCGGCTCGGTCAGGCGAGTGTGCGCACGCCCGGCTCGCGCGCCCATTGGCGCGTCTTCGCGGCGGCGATGAACTTCTCGCCGTCGTGAGCGCTGACCACGCCGCTGTCCGGCACCACGCCCGCAGCCTGCAGCAAGGCTTGGCCGCCGGTATCGATCGCGATGGCCTTCAGGTGACCGAAGGCGTCTCGGACGAAGTCGATCGCAGCCCCTTCTTTCGCCAGTGCCTTGGCGCCGGCATCCGACAGGATCACCGCGACCGCGTCGAACAGCACCGACGGCGTGCCGGCGAGCTGGCCGTCGGCGGCGAGGCGACCGCCGCCCGCGAGCGCGGCGCCGCCGAGCTTCGGGGCGACGATCTTGACGCTCGCACCGGCCGCAATCGCGGCGGCGCGAATCGCCTTGACCTGCGCGCCGTCGGTGCCGTCGGCGACCAGGATCGCGATCGCGCGGCCTTCCAGCGTCGGCTTCATCTTGCCGATCAGCGCGAGCGCGGGCGACGGGTCGCGGTCTTGCACCGGCGCGGCGGCGGGCGGCGCGGCGGGCATCTCATCGAGACCAAGCCCGTCGGCGACGCGCTTGGCGAGGCCCTGGTCGATGTGGCGCAGGTGCCCGACGATGGCGTCGCGCACATGCGGATGTTCGACCTTCGACAACTCGAACACCAGCGCCGAAGCGATGTGGGCCTGCTCTGGCGCGCTCTGGCTGCGGAAGAACTGGCGCGCCTGGCTGTAGTGATCGGCGAAGGTCTCGGGGCGCACGCGGCCCTTGTCGCCGGACTCGGCTGACGCGACGCTGCGAAAGCCAAGCCGCGGGTTCTCGCGCGGCGAATCGCCCATCAGCGAACTCGGCTCGTAGGCGACGCGGCCTTTGGGCTGCGCCATCTGCATATGGCCGTCGCGCTGCTGGTTCGCGAACGGGCACTTGGGTGCGTTGATCGGCAGCTGGTGAAAGTTCGGCGAGCCGAGGCGCGAGAGCTGCGTGTCGAGGTACGAGAACAGCCGGCCCTGCAACAGCGGGTCGTTCGAGAAATCGATGCCGGGCACGAGGTGCGACGGGCAGAACGCGACCTGCTCGGTCTCGGCGAAGAAGTTGTCGGGCCAGCGGTCGAGCACCATGCGGCCGACGACCTGCAGCGGCACCAGCTCTTCCGGGATCAGCTTGGTCGGGTCGAGGTGGTCGAACGGGAAGGCGTCGGCCTCGTCCTGCGTGAACAGCTGCACCGCGAGCTCCCACTCGGGGAAGTTGCCGGCGCTGATCGCGTCGAACATGTCGCGGCGATGAAAGTCGTTGTCGGCGCTCTGCAGCTTCACCGCTTCGTCCCACACCGTCGATTGGAGCCCGAGCTTCGGGCGCCAGTGGAACTTGACGAAGGTCGATTCGCCCATGTCGTTGACGAGGCGGAAGCTGTGGATGCCGAAGCCTTCCATCATGCGCAGCGAGCGCGGGATCGCGCGATCCGACATCGCCCACATGATCATGTGCATCGCCTCGGGCGTGAACGAGATGAAATCCCAGAACGTGTCGTGCGCACTGCCGGCCTGCGGAAAGCCGCGGTCCGGTTCCATCTTCACGGCGTGGACCAGGTCGGGGAACTTGATCGCGTCCTGGATGAAGAACACCGGGATGTTGTTGCCCACCAGATCCCAGTTGCCTTCACTGGTGTAGAGCTTGACGGCGAAGCCGCGCACGTCGCGCGGCGTGTCGACCGAGCCCGAGCCGCCGGCCACGGTCGAGAAGCGCGTGAACAGCGGTGTCTTGACGCCGACCTCGGTGAGCACCTTGGCGCGGGTGTATCGGGCCAGCGACGTGGTCAGCTCGAAGTAGCCGTGCGCGGCGGTGCCACGCGCGTGCACGATGCGCTCCGGAATGCGCTCGTGGTCGAAATGCGTGATCTTCTCGCGCAGGATGAAGTCTTCCAGCAGCGTCGGCCCACGCGGGT
>JBDUAG010000688.1:0-2505 GCA_040004785.1 Burkholderiales bacterium
CAAGGCTTCGAGAACGGCGATGGCGGCGACAGCCGGGGGCGGCGTAACCCACTCGTGCGGCCGTCCGGTGTATTCGGGCTGGCGCTTGAAGATGGCGCCGACGATCACGGTGACCTCGTCGTCGGCCGCGGTGCCGGCACGACGCTGCACGCAGTCGGCCTCGAGGTGCAGGATCTCGCTCGACCGCGGCCCGACAAGGTAGGAGATGACGACAAAGCATGCCGCGTAGAGCATGTCGATCGACAACGCGAGGTCGTCGACCGTCAGGATTGGCCGCGGCTGACGAGGCACCTCGATGCATGCGTGTTGCAACGCGCGAGTTGCCGCGTTCGTGCAGGCATCGATGAGGTAACCACGCTGGTTGGCGGCGGACATGGCCTGCGCGTAGACGTCCCTGGCTTGCAGGATCGGGGCTGCACCGTGGTTCACCAGGCCGATGGCGCCTTGGATCAGAGGTACCGCCACGGCCTGCGGGGTATACGGCCAGCGGCGGATGTCCGCGTCGCGCACGCCGGCGACCTCGCCGTGGCTGCGGCCGGGGAAGGGGTCGATGCGCAGGCCGTCGCCGAGCTCGTCGCGAAAGCGATGGAGGTAAGTGAGCAGGTAGAGGTACTTCTGCACCGTCGCGGGGGCGAGTGCGTCACGCCGCGTTCCGGGGCGCTGGGCGAGCGAGCGCTGAAACTGCAGCAGTGCCGTCGCGTCGAGATCGGCGAAGCGCGTGAAGCCGGCCAGATCCATCCAGCGCACAAGCTCGCGCAGGTACATGAAGTAGCCGGCAGCCGTGCTTGCGCGCTGCGCCAGGCCGGTGCTCAGCGAGCGGCTGCGGATAAGCGCGATGAGCTGCTTGCTGCTGTGCAGCAGCCGTGCATACCGAGGCTCCACGAAAACGTGCCCGCTCGGGAGCTTGAAGCGCCAGTCGACTCGCACCGGCTTGGCTTCTTCGAGGGCGTTCGTCGGCTTGAAGATCCAGACCGGGTCGTGCCAACGCGAGTCAAGGAACCACGCTCGATCGGACGCATGTGCGCCAGCTCGGCCCTTCGGGGTCCGACTGCTGGTCTGAAGGCCTGCCGCAGCGCGCACCGGGGGCAACCTCATCGAAGATCGGGCAGCGGTGGCAACTGCGCCACCAAGGAATACGCGGCCGCGAGTTCGTGACTGGCAAAGCGCGGAAGGATGTC
This sequence comes from Burkholderiales bacterium, assembly GCA_040004785.1. Classification (GTDB taxonomy): domain Bacteria; phylum Pseudomonadota; class Gammaproteobacteria; order Burkholderiales; family Burkholderiaceae_C; genus LMDS01. The sequence goes on from JBDUAG010000688.1 coordinate 1,179, forward strand.
GTCCTCCAGGATGCGCAGCTGCGGGGCATAGAAGGCCTGCCAGCGCGCCGGGTGCAGCACTGCAGCGGCCGCCCGCATGTGGTCGCGTGCCTGGAGCAGCCGCGCTAGTGTCGATGGGTCTGGTGTGATGATGGCGTTCGGACAGGTGAAGCAGCCCATGAAGTTGGTGCAGAGCTCGCCCGGCCGAGTCCCTGCGGAAACTCCGGCGAAGGGATCCTTGCAGCCGAAGCCGAACATCGACACGAGTTCCCCGGCGGGCACGGCTGAACCGTTGCCCGTCGGCTTCGAGGTGCAACGCGCGGATGCGTTGCCTGAGCCGTCACGTTCGATGTGCCCGAGGAAGGCTTGCTGCAAGGCTGCGATACGCGTGCGGTGCTGCGCCTCGACCTCCGGCGTCTGGACATAGCGCACAGTGGTGGACAAGTGCGCGTGGTTGGCGACGGCCTTGACGCGACGCAGATCGCCCGAGGCGCGGTAGAAGCTCGCGAGCACACCGGGACGGATCGACACGAGGGAGAACCTCGGCAGGCCGTGCCGCTCGCAGAAGGGCTTGATCATGTGCTTTACGGCGCTGCTGGTGAGCGCCGTCACGCCGCCGCGGCCCTTGTAGAGGAACAGCCGCTCGCGCACGCCAGCGGGCGCCAATGGTCGCAGCCGTTCGTTCCAGACGAGGATCTCCTTGACGAGCGCCGGCGGCTCAAAGCGATCGGCGCTGTTGAACGTGCGCCGCTGGATGCTGTTGGCGCGTGCCTTGAACCACACGAGTGCCTGACGCTCGTCGAGCAACGGCAAGGACTGTAGGCAGTCGCGGCCGAGTTCGGCGATCGGATCGGGGTTGCCGGCCGCGTGGAGCATGATGGCCAGGTAGTACGGCAACAGCGACTCAGCGCGCGGATAGAGGCATGGCTCGACCTGCCTAAGGCCACCGAACCGGTGCAAGGCCGTCTGGATGGGGTGCTGCCCGGCCCGTGAAAGTTCATGCGCGGTGGGAACGATGCCGCCGCATCGCCGATCGATGTGTTCGAGCAGCCAGCCGAGGGTTCCCGGCTTGCCGGCGTCGGCAATGCGCTGCGCCGCGGCTGCCTCACGACCGGCGCGTATGCGAGCGATGTCTGCCTCGCAGGCCCGCAGGAGCGTTCGCAGTTCACCTGCAGGCATCTTGCTGCGTGACCGACCATCGCGGTTGCGCCACGGGAACGGGTTGAAGGGGTACTCGATGCAGGCGATGACGCCGGGCCGGCAGCGCTCGATCCACTGCAGCAGCTTGCGCAGGAGGGTGTACGCGCTCGCCCGGCTCGACTTGGTCCACGGTTGGCCATCGAGCCTG
>JBDUAG010000689.1:0-2503 GCA_040004785.1 Burkholderiales bacterium
CGACGTGCAGGTTGGTCAGGATCGTGCCGTTGTCGATGATGACGACGCCGGTGCCAACGCCGCGCTCGAACGGCCCGTGGGTCTTCTTGCCGTCCTTCGCGTCTCTCTTGGGGTCGGTCTTGTCGCCGCGCTTGTCGTCCTCGTCGCTGCCGTCGTCGCCCTCGCTCATCAGCCCGACCACCCGCACCACCGAGGGCAGGACCGCCTCGTAGGCACGCGTCACCGGAGAGGGCAGGGGTTTGTCGTCGATGGACTGGCGGATCGCCGCGTCGATCTGCTCGATCGTCAGCGGCGCGGTGCGCGGCGCACGGGACGTATTCAGTGCGAAACCGCCGGCCACCAGCAGCAGCACGGCCGCTGCCCAGAGCCGCCGCTCATGCCGCGCCAGCGAGGCGCGGAGGCGTGCGGCGCGCGTGACGACAGGCGCTGCTTCGGGGGGAGCGGCGTCAGGGGCCCGGGCCGGAGCGCGCGAGCGGCTATAAAGCGGTGCCTTCTTCATCGCGCTGCAACGGTAGCACGCAGCGAGCGTCCTGTCATAAGTCGGGTCGATGACGGGTGCTCAGCCGCAAGGGCCACGAAGGGGCGCCTTCGTGACCTTCGGCGGCCGGGCGCCGTCTGAGTGCATCATCCCGGACATGTGGATCGACACCCATTGCCACCTCGACGCGCCCGAGTTCGACGCCGACCGCGGGGCCGTCGTCGCGCGCGCCGCAGCCGCCGGCGTGACGCAGATCGTGCTGCCGGCCGTCGGGCGGGCGAACTTCGACACCGTGCGCGAGCTCGCGCACGTGCACGGCTTTGCGTACGCGCTGGGCGTGCACCCGCTGTACGTCGATCAGGCAGCCGATGACGACCTGCAACATCTGGCCGACGCGCTCAATGCGCATCGCGGCGACTCACGCCTCGTGGCCATCGGCGAGATCGGGCTCGACCACTTCGTGCCCGGGCTCGATCACGACCGCCAGGAGCGCTTCTACGCTGCGCAGCTGAGGTTGGCGCAGCGCTTCGAGCTGCCGGTGATCCTGCATGTGCGCCGATCCGCCGACACCTTGTTGAAGCACCTGCGCACGACCCCGGTGCGTGGCGGCATTGCGCATGCGTTCAACGGCAGCGAGCAGCAGGCGCTCGCGTTTGTCGCGTTGGGTTTCAAACTTGGTTTCGGCGGGGCGATGACATTCGAGCGCGCGCTGCAGATCCGCCGTCTCGCGAAAGAGCTGCCGGCCGAGGCGATCGTGCTGGAGACCGATGCGCCTGACATCCCGCCGCATTGGCTTTACCGCACCGCCGCCGAGCGTGCCGGCGGCCAGCGGTCGCGCAACGAGCCCGGCGAGTTGCCGCGCATCGCGCAGACGCTGGCCGAGTTGCGCGGTATCTCGCTGCCGGCGCTGGCGGCGCTGACCTCGGCCAACGCGCGCGTGGCGTTGCCGGGGCTCGCGTGAGCGAACTGCTCGAGGGCCTCGGCCCGGTGGTCGATGCGCAAACGCGCCTCATCGTGCTCGGCAGCTTCCCCGGCGTCGCGTCACTGGCGGCGCAGCAGTACTACGGTCATCCGCGCAACCACTTCTGGCCCATCCTTGGCGCGCTGTGGCAAGTTGATCTGAAGACCGCGCCGTACGCCGAGCGCCTCGCCGCCGCGCGCGCCCACGGCCTCGGGCTGTGGGACGTCTACATGAGCTGCCGGCGCGAGGGCAGCCTGGACAGTGCGATCATCGACCCGCAGCCGAACGACCTCGCCAGCCTGGTACAGCGCGCGCCGCGGCTCGTGGCGATCGCGCACAACGGCGGCGAATCGGCGCGCGCGATGCGCGTCACCGGCGCGCTCGGGCTGCCGGTGCTGCGCCTGCCCTCGACCAGCCCGGCGAATGCGAGCTGGAGCTTCGAGCGCAAGCTGGCGGCATGGCGCGCTGCTTTTGAAGAACACGGAGTCGCATGAACGTCAGAACAAGCGCGCGCAAGAGCGCAGACCCCGAACTCGCACCCGCCACGATCTCCGAGGCCGATGGCGTGCGCTATCTGCACCTCGGAACACCCTGGGTGCAGGGCGCGATGCGCATCCGCCAGTCGCTCACGTTGGAGCTCGAGTACATCCAGCGCATGATGGTGTGGATGCTGCTACGCCCAGCCGGCGAACTGACGCGCGGCCACGCCGTGCAGCTCGGCCTCGGCGCTGCGGCGATCACGCGCTGTTGTCACAGCACCTTGCGCATGCGCTGCACCGCGGTCGAGCTGAACCCGAGCGTGGTCGACGCCTGCCGGCTCTGGTTTCACCTGCCGAACGAATCGCCGCGCTTCACGATGCTGGAGATGGATGCCGCGCGCTTTGTGGCCGATCCCGAGCGCGCCGAATCGGCGCAGGTGCTGTGCGTCGATCTCTACGATCACGACGCGGCCTCGCCCGTGCTCGACAGCGCCGCCTTCTATGCCGACTGCCACCACCTGCTCGCCGATGGCGGCGTGATGACGGTCAACCTGTTCGGCCGCGATGCCAGCTTCGAGCGCAGCG
>JBDUAG010000690.1:0-2502 GCA_040004785.1 Burkholderiales bacterium
TTCTCGTTCTTGAAGTAGTGCTCGAGGAACTTCTCGAACTCGACCAGCACAGTCTGGAACACACGCCGGCCCGTGTCAGGATAGGCCTCGACGACCTGCACGACACGCTTGATTTCCTTTTCGAGGAACTCGCCGACGGCGCGGCTGTTGGCGTCGAACCCCATCACGCAGGCGCCCATGCGGTCGATCAGGCGACGCGCAGGATGGTCGATCGTGGCGAAGAAATCGGGCTCGCTCACGGCGACGCGCAGCACCGGCATCTGCAGCCGCGCGAACCAGACGCGCATCGCGGTCGGGATGCGCTCTTCGGTCAGGATGCTCTGGAACAACAACGCGACGATCTCGATCGTCGCGCGCTCGACCGGCGTGCTGGCGGCCTGCTTGAGCGCCTGCCTGCGCTGGTTCAGCTCTTCGAGCAGCGCCGGTGTGCTGACGTGCGCGCCCGGCGTCGTGCGCGAATCGCCGGCGGGGGCCAAGCGCCGCGCCATGCCTTGCTGGGCGTCGTCGATCGCGGTCTTTAGGCGCGGCGAGGCCGACACGGGCGGTCTGTCGTGCTCGGTCGCGCCGAAGCCCGGCAGCTGCCGGCCGATCAGACGGTTGAGCCGGCCCAGCACCTGCTCGGCGTGGTCGATGCCGCGCGATAAACTGGCCGCGCGCGTCATCAGCCGCGTCTCTTCGCCGACCTCGCGGCCCGAGCCCGTGCCGCTGCGCGAATGCGAGAAGCCGCCCGTTCCGTGATGGGACGAGGTGTAACCGCCGGCGCCGCCATGCCCCGAGTCCCGGGAGCGCCGGATGAAAGGGCGCAGATCCACGTCCGGCAGCACATGCCGTGCGAGCAGGTAGCGGTTGGTCTCGTGGTACCCCTCTTCCGAGCAGTGCGCGAATTCTTCGTGCAGCACACCCTGCAACTGGCGCCAGATGTCGAGGCTCAGACCGGCGGCGCGCCATGACGCCGTGATGATGCGGGCGAACACATGCGGGCGCAGTGCGTCGTTGGTGTCGAGCTCTTCGCGCCCTTCGAGCACCGTCATGCGCGAACGCAGGTCGGTGAACTCCCACGAAGCCCGGTCCATCATCGCCAGCGCCAGACGCGAGCTGATGATCTCGTGCTCGATCGTATCGTCATCGACCAGGCTGAGCTTGGCGTGGCGGCTGGCGGACAACGGCAGATCGCCAGGTCGCGTGACCGAAACGATGCCGGTGAGGCGCGCACCGCGCAGCATCGACACCATGCCCTGCAGCCAGAACGGCCCGGCCTTCTGAAGCTCCGGCACGAGTTCGCGACGCTTCATCGCGACGGCCGGCTCGGCCACCTGACTCACCAGGATGCGAGCACCCTGATCAATGGACTGCACCACCGCGGGCAGGCCGGCGAGCAGCCCCTCCACATAGGACTGCCTCGCCTGCTGAGCCAATGCCGTCGGGTTGGCGGGGGTCGGCATGTGGTGGGATCGTGTCCTGGATGAAAGGGATGTATCCGGTGACTCTACACCACCGCCCCGGCGTTCGGGTCATCCGGATCGAGGTCCTTGGCAGGCCCGGCCTTGATCAGGTCTTCGCGCTTGACACCCAGCCACATCGCGATCGCCGCGGCGACGAACACCGAGGAGTAAATGCCGAACAGGATGCCGATGGTCAATGCGATCGCGAAGCCGTGCAAGGTCGGCCCGCCGAAGATCAGCATCGACAGCACCATCATCTGCGTGCTGCCGTGCGTGATGATCGTGCGGCTCATCGTGCTCGTGATCGCGTGGTCGATGACCTCGTGCGTGTTCATCTTGCGGAAGCGCCGGAACGCCTCGCGGATCCGGTCGAAGATCACCACCGATTCGTTGACCGAGTAGCCCAGCACCGCCAGCACCGCCGCCAGCACCGTGAGGTTGAACTCCCACTGGAAGAACGCGAAGAAGCCGAGGATGATGATCACGTCGTGCAGGTTGGCGACGATCGCCGCGACCGCGAACTTCCATTCGAAGCGGATCGCCAGATAGATCATGATGCCGACGACGACCGCGAGCAGCGCATACGCGCCGTTCACGGCCAGCTCACGCCCGACCTGTGGGCCGACGAACTCGACGCTCTGCAGCTTGACGGGTTCGAGCGCGCCCGCGGAACAGACCGGTCGCGTCGAGACCTCGCCCTTCTCGCTGCGAACCTCCTGCGTGCTGACGCTGCCACTCTCGGCCTTGCACAGGGTGTCGAACACCCCCGCGACCACGTCGGCCTGCTTGATGCCCTTGGCCAGCGGCAACCGGATCATTGCATCGCGCGAGCTGCCGAAGGCCTGCACCTGCACGTCGCCGAAGTTCAGCTTATCGACCGAGGCGCGAATCTTCTCGATGTCTGCGGTCTGCGCATAACTCGCGTGCAGGTTGATGCCGCCGGTGAACTCGATCGAGAAGTGCAGCCCGCGCGTCGCCAGAAAGAACACCGCGGCCAGGAACGTGACGGCCGAGATGATGTTGAACACCAGCGCGTGCCGCATGAACGGGATGTCGCGCC
>JBDUAG010000134.1:0-8350 GCA_040004785.1 Burkholderiales bacterium
TCGGCCTGGCCTGGGAGCTGTGGCTCGCGCCGACCGGCAGCGGCACGCTCGCGCTGAAGGTGCTGCCGCTGCTGATCCCGCTGGTCGGGCTGTGGCGCAACCGGATGTACACGTACCGCTGGGTCAGCCTGATGGTGTGGCTGTATTTCACCGAAGGCGTGGTGCGCGCCACGAGCGACCGCGGCGCCGGCGTGCCGCTCGCGATCATCGAGATACTGCTGTGCCTGCTGCTGTTCGCGGCATGCTCCGCGCATGTGCGCTGGCGTTTGCGTGCGGCCAAGGAAGCGGCAGCGGCATGAGCTGGGCGAGTGACATCCGGGCGATCGTCGGCGCATCGCACCTGATCGAAGGCGGCGATCTCAGCGCTTACGAGCTCGACTGGCGCAAGCGCTACCGCGGCCGTGCGCTGGCGGTGGCGCGGCCCGCGAACACCGATGAGGTCGCGGCGATCGTGCGGGCCTGTGCGGCGCACCGCGTGGCCATCGTCGCGCAGGGCGGCAACACCGGGCTGGTCGGCGCCTCGGTGCCGGATTCCTCAGGCACACAGCTGCTGCTGAGCCTGACGCGCATGAACCGTGTCCGCGCGATCGACGCGGCGAACCTGACGATGACGGTCGACGCCGGCTGCGTGCTGCAGGCCGTGCAGGAGGCTGCCGCGACGCAAGGCCTGCTGTTCCCGCTCAGCCTCGCGGCCGAAGGCAGCTGCACCATCGGCGGCAACCTCGCGACCAACGCCGGCGGTACGCAGGTGCTGCGGTATGGCAATGCGCGCGAGCTGTGCCTCGGGCTCGAAGTGGTCAGCGCCGCCGGCGAGGTCTGGAACGGCCTCACCGGCCTGCGCAAGGACAACACCGGCTACGACCTGCGCCACCTGTTCGTCGGCAGCGAAGGCACGCTCGGCGTGATCACCGGCGCCACGCTGAAGCTCTTTCCGCAGCCGGCCGCGTCGAGCACCGCGCTGGCCGCGGTCGGCTCACTCGCGGACGCGGTCGGGCTGCTGCAACTCGCGCAATCGCGCCTCGGCGCGGGCCTGACCGGCTTCGAGGTGATGAGCCGCCATGCGCTCGGTCTGGTGCGCCGCCACTTCCCGCAGCTCGCGCAGCCGCTGCCCGCGTGCGACTGGACCGTGCTGCTCGAACAGTCGGACAGCGAAAGCGCCGCGCATGCCAACGCGCTGTTCGAGTCCCTGCTCGAAGCCGCGCTGGAGCGCGGCCTGATCACCGATGCGGCGGTCGCCGCGAGCCTCGAACAGTCGAGAGCCATGTGGCACCTGCGTGAATCGATCCCGATGGCGCAGAGCGTTGAAGGGCCGAACATCAAGCACGACATCGCGCTGCCGATCTCGGCCATCGCCGCGTTCGTCGCCAGCGCCGATGCGGCGCTGCTGCGGGCGTTTCCCGGTGTGCGGCTCGTCAATTTCGGCCACCTGGGTGACGGCAACCTGCACTACAACGTCCAGCCGCCGGAAGGCGCCGACCCCGAGGCCTATCTGAAGGAATTCGAGCACGCGGTGAACACGCTGGTGTTCGATGCCGTCGCCGAATTCGGCGGCTCGTTCTCGGCCGAGCATGGCATCGGCGCGCTCAAGCGCGACGAGCTCGCGCAGCGAAAATCACCGGTTGCGTTGGGCCTGATGCGATCGATCAAGCACGCGCTCGACCCGCTGGGGCTGATGAACCCGGGTCGGATGCTTTGACCGCCTCGGCCATCAGCCACGCGGCGAACTCCTCGACCTCGGGTTTGCGCGCCGCCGTGGCAGAGCGCACCAGGTAGTAGCTGCGGGGCGAGGCGATCGTCTTCTTGAACGGCGCCACCAGCCGCCGATCGCGCAGCAGTTCCTTGAGCAGCGGGCTGCGGCCCAGTGCCACGCCCTGGCCGTTGATGGCCGCATTGATGAGCTGGTCGAACTGCGAGAAATGCAGCACGCTGGCGGGCCTCAGGCCTTCGAGCTTCATCGCGCGCAGCCAGATCGGCCAGTCCTGCATGTCGGCGCCAGGCCCCGAGTCGAGGTGCAGCAGCACATGGTGGCGCAGGTCCTCGGGTACCTTCAGCGGGCGCGCGCGGTCGCGCATCAGGCGTGGGCTGCAGACCGGCAGGACGACCTCGCCGAACAGCTGCTCGGCGCCCTCGCCCGCGCCCTCTTCGGTCTGGTAGCGGACCGCCAGATCGACGCCGTCACGGTTCAGGTTGACGAGCGTGTAGACGGCCGAGATGCGAACATCGACATCCGGCCGCGCCGCCGTAAAACCGGCCAGGCGCGGGATCAGCCACAGCCCGGCAAAGCCCGGCGTCGTCGTCACGACCACGGTCTTGGCGCGCCGCTCGCGCTTCAGCTCGCCGCTGACGGCGTGCAGCTGGCCAAGCACCTCGCCGACCGCCTGGAAGAGCGTCTGGCCCTCGTCGGTGAGGCGCAGCGCGCGGTGCAGGCGGCGAAACAGCGCCAGGCCGTAGTGGCCTTCGAGCACGGCGATCTGGCGGCTCACGGCCGATTGCGTCAGCGCGAGCTCGTCCGCGGCCTTGGTGAAGCTCAGGTGGCGCGCCGAGGCTTCGAAGGCTTCGAGCTGATCCAGGGGCGGCAGGTCGTAGTGGCGCATCGATGCGATCGGGTGTTTGGCATTCCAATCTTGCATGCAACCCATTCAAACTGACCGTTTGAGCGCATGGGGGTTCTGCCCGAGACTGTAGTCAAGCCTCCCGGAAAAAGGAAGGTCTGGTTCGAAGCGCACCATGCTGCCGCTTCATGCAAAAGGAGCCACGCCATGAACACCACTGACCTCCACCCTGCCTCGATCAACCTGCGCAAGGGTGCGATCCATCGCCTGAACAGCGGCCTCGGGCAGCGCATCGAGTCGCTCAGCGGCAGCCTGTGGATCACGATCGACAACGACCGGCGCGACATTCTCGTCAACCCGGGTGAAGGCTTCAGCATCGACCGCGACGGCGCCGCGTTGATCAGCGCGCTCGACGACTCGCGCTTCGTGGTGCTGGAACCCGTGCAGGCTTCGGCCTATTGAACGGTGCCTTTGAGCGGCGCCGGAACGGGGACCGAGACGACCTCGATGCCCTCCTCGCGCAACGCTTCGGCGTCATCCGCCGAGGCGCGGCCGCGGATGCCACGCTCGGCCGTCTCGCCGTAGTGGATGCGGCGTGCTTCCTCGGGGAAGCGGTCGCCGACATCCTCGGTGTTGGCCATCATGTCGTGCACGGCACGCAGCCAACGGCCTTGGGCACGCGCCTCGGCGACTTCGCCGGCCACCGGCGGCTGGGCCTCGCCGCGCTGCGTCGACACATTCAGCCGCGGCGCACTCGGCAGTCGGGTGATGGTCTTGTCGTCGCACATCGGGCATGACACCAGGCCACGCACGCCCTGGTCGCTGAAATCGTCGTCCGAACTGAACCAGCCCTCGAAGCGGTGGTCTTGCGTGCAGCGCAGGTTCAGGACCTTCATGGCGGGATTATCTCAGCCGGCGCCGGGCCGCCCCAAGGCGGCTGAGCTCCCCCTCGGGGGGCAGGAACGAAGTGACACGGGGGCCTTCATTTCGTCAAGGCGCCGGACGCCATTCCAGGGGCCAGCGGCCGGCGCGCCAATTCTGCAGCCACAACATCCCGATCAGCGTCTTGCCGTCGGTGAGTTCGCCGCGCCGGGCCAGATCGTCGAGTTCTTCGAGGCTGGCGCGGTCGACCTCGAGGAATTCGCCCGCATCGAGTCGGCGCTCGCCGAGCGTGAGGCCGCGCGCGAACCAGATCTCGATGCCCTCGTTCGAGTAGGCGATCGCGTTGTGCAGGATGCCGGCGCGCGCCCACTCGGCAGCGCGGTAGCCCGTCTCCTCCGCCAACTCGCGCACGCCGCACAGCAGCGGCGGCTCGCCCGCATCGATCTTGCCTGCAGGGAACTCGATCATCACGCGCGCCAGCGGGTAGCGCCACTGACGCTCGATCACGAGGCGGCCGTCGTCGAGCAGCGGCACGACCATCACGGCGCCAGGGTGAACGATGTATTCGCGCTGAGCCGTGCCGCCATCGGGCAGGCGGATCTGGTCGCGCCGCACGTCGAGAAAGGCGCCGCGATAGACCTGATCGGAGACCAGCGTCTGTTCGCGCAGGGGCGCGTCGTCGGCGGGCGCGGCGATCAAGGTACCAACGCCTTCAAGGGGCCACGAGGTCAAGTCGCCAGCGCCTTGACGATGGCCTCGACGCACAAGGTCATCAGCCCACCGGGCAGGATGCCGAACAACAGCACCGCGGCGCCATTGAGCGAGAGCACGGCGCGCACATCGCCGGTGCTGACGATCGGGTGGGTGTCGATCGGTTGATCGAAGTACATCACCTTGATCACGCGCAGGTAGTAGTACGACCCGACCAGCGAGAGCACGACCGCCACCACGGCCAGCCACAGGTAGCCGCCGACATTGGTGGAGACCAGCGACTGCAGCACCGACAGCTTGGCGTAGAAACCGACCGTGGGCGGCAGGCCGGCGAGCGAGAGCATGAAGATCGTCATCACCAGCGCGAACCACGGGCTGCGGCGCGCGAGGCCCTTCAGGTCGTTGATCTGCTCGGCCTCGAAGCCCTGGCGCGACAGCAGCATGATCATGCCGAAGGTGCCGAGCGTGGTCAGCACGTAGGTCACGATGTAGAACATCGACGACGCATACGAGTTGCCGGCCGACACAGTGTTGTCGTAGACCACGCCCGAGCACAGGCCGAGCAGCATGAAGCCCATCTGCGCAATGCTGGAGTACGCCAGCATGCGCTTCAGGTTGCTCTGCGCGATCGCGACGACGTTGCCGAGCAGCATCGAGCCGACCGACAGCACCACCAGCATCTGCTGCCAATCGACCGCCAGACCGAGCATGCCTTCGACCAGCAGACGGATCGTGATCGCGAATGCCGCCAGCTTGGGCGCACCGCCGATCAGCAGGGTGATCGCGGTGGGCGCGCCCTGGTAGACGTCGGGCACCCACATGTGGAACGGCACCGCGCCGAGCTTGAAACCCAGGCCCGCGACGATGAAGACGATGCCGAGAATCATCACCTGCTTGTTGATCGTGCCGGTGCCGATGGCCTTGAAGACGTCGCCGATCTCGAGCGAGCCGGTGGCACCGTACATCATCGACAGGCCATACAGCAGGAAGCCGCTGGCCAGCGCGCCCAGCACGAAGTACTTCATCGCGGCTTCGGTCGCATCGGCATGGTCGCGGCGCATCGCGACCAGCGCGTACAGGCTCAGCGACATCAGCTCCAGCCCGAGGTAGACGACGAGGAAGTTGTTGGCCGACAGCATCACGCCGATGCCCAGCAGCGAGAACAGGCTGAGCGTGAACAGCTCGCCCTTGAGCATCTCGCGTTCGGCCGCGTAAGGGCGCGCATAGACCAGCGACACCATCACCGCGATCGTCGCGAAGAAACCGAGCAAATGGCCCATCGGGTCGGCGACGACCATGCGCTGCATCGCGTAGTGCGTCTCGCCGCTGTTGAACGCGCTGATGTGCAGGATGGCAACGACCGCGAGCGAGGCTTGCGTGAGCAGGTAGGTAGGCAGGCGCCGCGGGTGCGTGACCCACAGGTCCACCATCGCGACGACGCAGGCCATCACGAGGAGGACGATCTCGGGGCCGACGGCAGACCAGTTCATCTGATTCATGGTGGATTACTGGCTGGGGATCTTGCTGACGGCCACGTGCTTGAGCAGGCCTTCAACAGAAACGTGCATCACGTCGGTGAACGGCTTGGGGTACAGGCCCATGTAGAGCACCGCGACGGCGAGCAGCGTGAGCATCGTGAACTCGCGCGGGTTGACGTCGGTCAAGGCGCGCACATGGTCGTTGGCGACCGCGCCGAAGTACACGCGCTTGACCATCCACAGCGTGTACGCCGCGCCCGAGATCAGCGCGGTCGCAGCGATCAGGCCGAGCCAGAAGTTGTACTTGACGGCGCCGAGGATGACCATCCATTCACCGACGAAACCCGCCGTGCCCGGCAGGCCGCAATTGGCCATCGCGAACAGCACCGCGAAGGCGGCGAACTTGGGCATCGTGTTGGCAACGCCGCCATAGGCCGAGATCTCGCGCGAATGCACCCGGTCGTAGAGCACGCCGATGCACAGGAACATCGCGCCCGAGACGAAGCCGTGCGAGATCATCTGCACGATCCCGCCCGACATGCCGAGCTCGTTGAAGATGAAGAAGCCGAAGGTCACGAAACCCATGTGCGCGATCGACGAGTACGCGACCAGCTTCTTCATGTCCTGCTGCACCAGCGCGACCAGGCCGATGTAGACGACCGCGATCAGCGACAGCGCAATGATGAAGCCGGCCCAGTGGTGCGACGCGTCCGGTGCGATCGGCAGCGAGAAGCGCAGGAAGCCATAGCAACCGAGCTTCAGCATGATCGCCGCCAACACCACCGAGCCACCGGTGGGTGCCTCGACGTGGGCATCGGGCAACCAGGTGTGCACCGGCCACATCGGCACCTTGACCGCGAATGCGAGGAAGAAAGCGAAGAACAGGTAACTCTGCTCCTGCATGGTCAGCGGAATGCTGTGCCACTTCAGGATGTCGAAACTGCCCTTCGAGATGTAGTACAGATAGATCAGCGCGACCAGCATCAGCAACGAACCCGCCAGCGTGTACAGGAAGAACTTGAACGCCGCGTAGACGCGCCGCGGCCCGCCCCAGACGCCGATGATCAGGTACATCGGGATCAGGGTGGCCTCGAAGAACACGTAGAACAGCAGGCCGTCGAGCGCAGCGAACACGCCGATCATCAGCCCCGACAGGATCAGGAACGCGCCCATGTACTGGTTCACGCGGTCGGTGACGACTTCCCATGCGGCGATCACGACGATCACGGTGATGAACGCGGTCAGCGGCACGAACCACATCGACAGGCCGTCGACGCCGAGGTGGTAGTGGACGTTGAAGCGCTCGATCCAGTCGAACTTCTCGACGAACTGCATCGCGGCGGTGCCGCTGTCGAACCCGCCGATCAGCGGCAGCGTGACGGCGAAGCTGGTGAGCGCAGCAATCAGCGCGATCCAGCGCACCTGCGGCGCGCTCTGGTCGCGCCCGAACGCGAGCAGCACGCCACCCGACAGGATCGGCAGCCAGATGGCGAAACTCAACAAACCCATGTTCTTGTTCTCCGTGCGGGTTACTTGGCCGAGCCGAGCAGGAAAGGCCACAGCTGCCAGGTCATCAGCCCGATCACGCCCACGATCATCACCAGCGCGTAGAAGTACAGGTAGCCGTTCTGCAGCTTGCGGCCGATCATCGCGAGCGCGCGCACCTCGTGCGCCGTGCCGTTGATCAGGAAGCCATCGATGAAGCCCTGGTCACCGCCCTTCCAGAGCGCCTTGCCGGTCACGCGAGCCAGACGCGCGATGACGTTCTCGTTGAACCAATCGAAGTAGTACTTGTTCTCGAGCAGCTCGTAGATGAAACCGAATCGCGCCTTGATTGCGGCCGGAATCGACGGCTTGACCATGTAGAACACGTAGGCCGTGACGACCCCCGCCAGCGCCAGCCAGAACACCGGTGAACTCAGAGCATGCATTGCCATCGCGGCCGGGCCGTGGAAGGCTTCGGCCAGTTCCTTCATGGCCTCGTGATGCTCGGCGTCGATGACGATGGCACCCTTGAAGAAGTCGCCGAACAGCATCGGGCCGATCGTCAGGTAGCCGATGACCACCGACGGAATCGCCAGCGCCACCAGCGGCACCCAGACGACCCAAGGCGATTCGTGCGGCACGTGCACATGGGTGTGGCCGTGTTCGTCGGCGTGATCGTGCTCGCCGGGGAAGGGCTTGTGCCTGAAACGCTCCTCGCCGTGGAACACCAGGAAGTACATCCGGAACGAATAGAACGCGGTGACGAACACGCCGATCATCACCGCGGCATAGGCGAAGCCCGAACCCCACAGGTGGCTTTCATGGACCGCCTCAATGATGCTGTCCTTCGAGTAGAAGCCGGCGAAGAGCGGCGTGCCGATCAACGCGAGCGAGCCCAGCAGCGAGGTGATCCAGGTGATCGGCATGTACTTGCGCAGGCCGCCCATGTTGCGGATGTCCTGATCGTGGTGCATGCCGATGATCACCGAGCCGGCACCGAGGAACAGTAGCGCCTTGAAGAACGCGTGCGTCATCAGGTGGAACACCGCCACCGAGTACGCCGAGGCGCCGAGCGCCACCGTCATGTAGCCGAGCTGCGAGAGCGTCGAGTACGCGACCACGCGCTTGATATCGTTCTGAATGATGCCGAGGAAGCCCATGAACAACGCGGTGATCGCGCCGATCACCATCACGAAGCTCAACGCGGTGTCGGACAGCTCGAACAGCGGCGACATGCGCGCG
>JBDUAG010000135.1:0-8330 GCA_040004785.1 Burkholderiales bacterium
CGTCCTGGTGGCTCGCGTCGGTGCAGCCGCACATCGCCTTCTTGGTCGGCGCCTTCGAGTAGTCGCCGCCGGCGGTGAACATCAGCAGCTGTTCGACCAGACCGGTGCACGAGCCGCACGAGGCGCTCGCCTTGGTGTGCTTTTTCACCTCCTCGAGCGTGAACAGGCCCTTCTCCTTGATGGCCTTGCAGATCGTGCCCTTGGTCACGCCGTTGCAGCCGCAGACCTCGTCGCTGTCGGCCATCGCCGCCGCCTTGCTGTGGCCCTCGTGGCCGGTGTCGCCGATGTTCGATTCGCCGAACATCAGCTTGTCGCGGATGTCGCTGACCTTGCGGCCTTCGCGCAGCAGCTTGAAGTACCACGAGCCGTCGACCGTGTCGCCGTACATGCAGGCGCCGACCAGCCTGTCGTCCTTGATCACCAGCTTCTTGTAGACGCCGCCGTAGGGGTCGCTCATCACTATCTCTTCGCAACCGTCGCCGCCCATGAAGTTGCCGGCCGAGAACAGGTCGATGCCGGTGACCTTGAGCTTGGTGGAGGTGAGCGAGCCCTGGTAGCGGCCGATGCCGAAGTGCGCGAGGTGCGTCGCGCAGACCTTGCCCTGCTCGAACAGCGGCGCCACCAGCCCGTAGCAGACGCCGCGGTGGACTGCGCACTCGCCCACCGAGTAGATGCGCGGGTCGGTGACCGTTTGCATCGTGTCGTCAACGACGATGCCGCGGTTGCAGTGCAGGCCGATCTTCTCGGCGAGCGCGGTGTTGGGCCGGATGCCTGCGGCCATCACGACCAGGTCTGCCGGGATCTCGTTGCCATCCTTGAACTGCACGGCCATCACGCGGCCGTCCTTGTCGCCGATCAGCGCCTGGGTCTGCGCGCCGATCAGGAACGACAGGCCGCGGTCTTCGAGCGACTTCTGCAGCAGCTTGCCCGAGACATCGTCGAGTTGCCGCTCCATCAGCCACGGCATCACGTGCACCACCGTCACGCGCATGCCGCGCAGCATCAGGCCGTTGGCGGCTTCGAGGCCGAGCAGGCCGCCACCGATCACGACCGCGTGCTTGTACTTGGTCGCGGCCTCGATCATCGTGTTGGTGTCGTGGATGTCGCGGTACGCGATCACGCCTTCGAGCTCCTTGCCGGGCACCGGCAGGATGAACGGGTTCGAGCCGGTGCACATCAGCAGGCGGTCGTACTCGGCTTCGGTGCCGTCATCGGCCTTGACGATGCGGTTGCGGCGGTCGATGTCGATCACCTTCTTGCCCAGGTGCAGCGTGATGCCGTTCTCGGCGTACCAGCTGATCGGGTTCAGCACGATCTCGTCGAGCGTCTGCTCGCCGGCCAGCACCGGGCTGAGCAGGATGCGGTTGTAGTTCGGGTGCGGCTCGGCGCCGAACACCGTGATGTCGTAAAGGTCGGGCGCGATCTTCAGCAGCTCTTCGAGGGTGCGCACACCGGCCATGCCGTTGCCGACCAGCACGAGTTTCATCTTCTTCATGGTTCTCTCCGATCCATCGCTGGGGATGGGTTAGCAATCAGGGTGCCAAGGTGGTGTGCGATCCTTGGGGGATGAGCTTTGACGTCGACATTGGCCACTTCAGCCACAGGGGCCCGCGCGAGGTCAATGAAGATTTCGCGGCTGCGGTTCGCCCCGCGGCGCTGGACGAAGCGCGAGGCTGCGTGGCGGCGATCGCCGATGGCGTGTCGGGCGGCGGCGGCGGCCTCGAAGCCGCGCAGACCACCGTGATGAGCGTTCTGCAGGATTTTTTCGCCTGCCCGGACACCTGGGACACGACGGTCATGCTCGACCGCCTGATCGGCGCACAGAACGCCTGGCTCGCCGATCACAACCGACGCCGCCAAGGTGCGGGCAACGTCGGCGGCAGCGCGACCACGACGCTCACGGCGCTGGTCCTTCGCGGCCACGCCTGGACGCTCGCCCATGTCGGCGACACGCGCGCCTGGCTGCTGCGTGGCAACGGCGACGGGCCCGACCACGACTGCACGCAGCTGACCCAGGACCACGCGTTCGACCACCCCGATCAGCGCAGCCGGCTGACGCGCGCCGTCGGCCTGGACGACCGCGTGCGCATCGACTTCATGCAGGGCGAGGTGCAGATCGGCGACATGTTCGTGCTCACCAGCGACGGCGTGCATGGCGTGCTCAAGCCCGCGCGGATTGCGGCTCTGGCGCGTGAGGGCGATGCGCAAACCGCGGCCGAGGCGCTGGTCCGCGCGGCCTTGGCCGGCGGCGGTCGAGACAACGCCAGCGCGCTGGTGCTGCACGTGCGCGGGCTCGCGCAAGGCCGGCTCGAGGACAGCCTGCTGCAGGGCCGGCAGTTGCCACCACCCCCGCGCCTGAAGATCGGCGATCGTCTGGACGGGTTCATCATCACCGCGCTGGTGGCCAACAACGGCGTGCACCGGCTGTACCAGGCGCGCGCGGCCGAGTCGCAGGAACTGGTTGCGCTGAAGACCCTTCACGAGGCGCGCGCCAGCGACCTCGAGGAGCGCGCGATGCTCGCTCACGAGGCCTGGCTCGCGAGCCGTGTTGCCAAGGGATCGGGCGAGCACGGTGACGCCGCCTTCGTGCAGGTGCGTGAGGTGGCCGAGCCGAGTGCCTTCTACACGGTGTTCGACTGGCACAGCGGCCACACGCTCGAGCAGTTGATGGCGGGCACGCGATTCTTCGAGGTCGGCGAGATCATCGCCGCGGCACTGGCCGTGGCGCGCGCACTCGGTCGGCTGCACCGCCACGGCGTGATCCACCGCGACATCAAGCCCGGCAACCTGCATCTCGGCGACGACGGCCAGTGGCGGGTGCTCGATCTCGGCGTGGCGATCTCGGGCCGCGAGCCGAAGTCGCTGCGCACCTTGCACGCCGGCACGCCGAGCTACATGAACCCGGAGCAGTGGGGCGGCGACGAGCATGTGCCGGCCGATGCCGGCTCCGATCTGTACGCACTCGGCGTCACGCTCTACCAGTGGCTCACCGACAAGCTGCCCTACGGCGAGGTCGAGCCCTACCAGACCGCGCGTTTTCGGCGCGACCCGAAGCCGCCGTCGCGGCTGCGGCCCGAGATCCCGATCTGGCTCGACCATGTCGTCCTGAAGGCCGTCGCGCTCGACGCGAAGCAACGCTTCGAGACCGCCGAGGAACTGGTGCTCGCGCTCGAACGCGGCGCCTCGCGCCCGCTCGCCGCGCTCGGCGCCACCCCGCTGGCCACGCGCGACCCGCGCGCGCTGTGGCAGATCGGGCTCGGCGTCTCGCTGTTGTTCAACGCGCTGCTCGTCTACTGGCTGCTGTTCCTGCCGCGCTGAGCGGCGGGTCGGCCGCATCACGAGGCCCGTGCGAGCGTCGTCGATGCGGCCGATGAGGCGGGGTTGACGCGGGCGCGGCCTCCCTTCTCGGCCCAGGTGCGGGTCCAGCGGATCTGCACCACGCGCAGCACCGCGAGCATCACCAGCGCCAGCACGGCAAACGCGACGAAGCCCCACAGGTAGGTGCCGGCGAGCTGCTTGGATTGCCCCATCGCATTCGGCAGGAAGCCGCCGCCGAGCGCGCCGACCTCGCCAATCATCGAGCCCGCCACCGCGGTGCTCAGCGGCCAGCGCAGCGGCACGAGCTGGAACAGCGCGCCGTTGCCCGCGCCGAGTGCGGCGAAGCACAGCATGAACAGCAGCGTGGTCACCGCGACCGAGCTGCTGGCCAGGCCGCACAGCACCAGCGTGATCGCCACCAGCACGAGCACACCGCTCAAGGTGACGATGCCGCCGACCCGATCCGAGATGTAGCCGCCGACGACGCGCACTGCCGAGCCCATCAGCGTGGCGAGCATCGTGAGCTGGCCTGCCTCGACCTTGGTGACCTTGAACTGGTCGTAGAAGTAGGTGGGCAGAAAGCTTGCCAGGCCGATGAAGCCACCGAAGGTGATGACGTAGATCAGGCTGAAGGCCCAGCCGTCCTTCTCGAACAGGCAGGCGACGTGTTCGCGCAGGCTCTGCTTCTCGTGATCCGGCGGTTCCTTCGCGGCGAACCACATCACGGCCATGGGCAGCAGCATCGTGCACGCGGCCAGCCCGTAGACCGTGGACCAGCCGTACCGGGCCGCCAGCGGCGGTGCGAACAGCACGGCCAGCACCGTGCCCGAATTGCCGGCACCGGCGATGCCCATCGCCAGGCCCTTGTACTTGGGCGGGAACCAGCCCGAGCCCAGCGACAGTGCGACGCCGAAGCTCGCGCCGGCGATGCCCAGCAGCACGCCCATCGCGAGCACGCCGTCGTAGCTGTTGACGTAGAAGTAGCCGAACGCGAGGGCCACGATGATCAGCCCCATCTCCACCATCGCTGCGTTCTTGCGGCCGATGTATTGCGAAAGCACGCCGAGGGGGAAGCGCATCAGCGCCCCGGCCAGGATCGGCACCGACACCATGAAGCCCTTTTGCGCGGCCGTCAGGTGAAAAGTCTCGCTGATGAACGGCGCCATCGCCCCATTCATCACCCAGATGGCGAAGCAGAAGTCGAAATAGAGGAAGGACGCGAACAGCGTCGGCCAATGGCCCGAGCGAACGAAGGTCTTGAAGTTGGACATCATGGTCTCCAGGATTCACTCCGGCGCGAAGCCGGAGGAGGAGGCACATGAATGCTCACGTCATTATGAGCATGACCCGCGGTGCGGAAGCAAAGGTCGGGTGCAGCGTCACACCCACCCAGACATTCGCAAGACCTGTGCCAGGCGCGGGTGCGCCATCACGTTGCACCCGTGGGCATGGTGCGCGCCTTGCAACGTGAGGCAGACTTCTCCTTTATGGAACCCCCGACGCCCATGCTGTCCTGCCTTGTCGTCCAGACCCTCTCGCCGGGCTCAGACACGCTCGTCGCCGATCTGGAGTCGGTCGGGATTCACGTCATTGGTGCAGTGCAGCGAAGCAATTTGGTGCAGGAGGTGGTGCGGCTTGCTCCCGACGTCGTCGTGATCCAGGAAGGCATCGTCAGCGAGGCGCTGTTCGAGAGCGCGGCCCTGCTGCTGGCGACCGCGGCGCTGCCGCTGGTGGTGTTCACCAGCGACCCCGATGTCGACAAGATGGCACGCGCGCTGCAGGCCGGCGTGCATGCCTACGAGGTCAACGGCTACGGCGTGCATCGGCTGCGTGCCGTGCTGCACATGGCACAGGCGCGCTTCGCGCACGACCAGCAATTGCGTGCGGCGCTCGCCGATGTGTCGCACCGCTTCGAGGAGCGCAAGCTGGTGGATCGCGCCAAGGGCATCCTGATGCGCGCGCGCCAGGTTTCGGAGGACGAGGCCTTCCGCGTTCTGCGGGCTGCCTCGATGCACAGCAACCTGCGCGTCGGACAGGTTTCGCAGCAGGTCATCAAGGCCGCCAGCCATGCCGAATCGGTGAACCGAGCCGGCCAGTTGCGCATGCTGTCGCAGCGCGTCGTCGCGTTGTACGCGCTGCGCCTGGCCACGCCGGGGCTGGCCCAAGCGGGCGCGCTGCTGGCCGAATCCGGCAAGCGGATCGACGCCAACCTGGCGGCGCTCGGCAAGAGCCTGTCGAAACCGACCCACGGCGATCTGCTCGACGCCGTGATGCTGCCGTGGTCGAGCCTGAAGGCCGGGCTTGCGATGACGGGCAACGCGGCGCGTCTGGCCGAGGTGGATGCGCTGGCCGAGCGCATGCTGCTGCAGGCCGATCGTCTGGTGGCGCACCTCGAGACCAGCGCGATGATGGCGAGCTTGCACGTGATCAATGTCGCGGGGCGCCAGCGAATGCTGTGTCAGCGCGTGGCGAAGCAATCCTTGCTGGCGACGCTGCTCGTGGGGGACGAGGCCACCGCGGCGCGGCGCGAGGCCGAGACCACCCGGGCCGCGTTCGACGAGGCCATGATCTATCTGAATGGCCTGCCGCTCAGTACGCCCGAGATCGCCGAGCTGCTGCAGGCGACCGGGCGCTCCTGGCTGGCGATGACGCGCGCGCTGGCGCATGTGCGCGGTGCCACGGGCCAGGCTGAGCTGCTGGAGGCGAGCGAGGCGTTGCTGGCGCTCTTTGAGCAGCTCACCGATCGTTACGAGCGCAGCATGCAGATGCTGATGGGCTGATGGCCTGAGTTTCGGCGCGTCGACGCGAGCCCCCCGAGATCGGGGGGTGTTGGCCGTGCAAACACTTTCGATCGGCACGCCGGGTGGTGCCAAATGGGTGCCATCAGCAGATCGCCAAAGCTATCATCAACTTAGGGGGAAGGCGACCGCCCGGTGACGTCGTGCTTGCCAATGAGCAGTACGCGGACCAAGATTAAAAGCGACAAGCGTCGGCGCCAAGGGAATGCCACCGAGAAAGATGAGTCGATGAACGAGACGACACCGGCCTCGCCCGCCGCGCGTACCGAGATGGCGCGCACGTTGGCAGGGGTGATCGAGGCCGATGACGCCGGTTTGGCCGGAGCCCTGCTCGAAACACTTGATCGTCTCGGGGTTCTGATCGCGTTCAAGGAGGTGGCGTCCGGGCGCTACGTGCATGTCAACCGGCGCATGGCCGAGCTCCATGGTCGCGCGAGCGCGTCTGATCTCGTCGGCCTGACCGACACCGACCTGATGGAGCCGGCCCAGGCCTCGGCGATCCGCGCCGCCGAGCAGACCGCGCTGGCGCATGATGCCGCACCGACGCTCAGCGAACACCGCATCGAACGCGCCGGCCGCAAGCGCGAGTTCAGCGTCACCCGCAGTGTGGTCACTCGTGCGGATGGCGGTGCGCCGAGGCATGTGCTGGCGGTCTGGGCCGAATTGACCGCCGAACACGAACGCGAGCATCAGCTGAAGCAGGCGCTCGCGCAACTCGAAACGCAACAGGTCACCGTCGAGGTGCAGCGGCGCGAGTCGCAGGACCAGGCGCTGCGCGATGGCGCCACCGGCCTGTACCAGCGCATCCACTTCGACGATCAGTTGCGCCGCGAGGTCGACTTGTCGTCGCGCGAGCATCGCGAGTTTGCGCTCGTGTCGATCGCGCTCGACCCATTCAGCGACGCGGTCAAGGCGCTCGGCGGCGACGCCCGCGTGCGTGTGCTCGAAGCGCTGGGCCGGCTGCTGCGCGGCAACACGCGGGCGATGGACGCCTCGTGCCGGCTCGATGAAGACCGCTTCGCGGTACTCCTCTCTGGCGTCGGCCTCGCCACCGCGCACTCGCGCATGGAAGGGCTGCGCCGCCAATGCGCGACCCAGATCGTCGTGCTCGACGGGCGCGATCTGGGTTTCACCGTGTCGATGGGCGTGGCGAGCTTCCCGCACACGGCGCACACCGAAGAGGAACTGATGAACGCGGCCGATCTGGCGCTGCAAGAGGCCAAAAGGCGCGGCGGCAACCACGTCGCGCTGGCCAGCATCCGCTTCGAGCTGGGTTCGACCTGAGCCTTCAGGTCAGAGCAGCTTCAATACCGCGCGCCATTCGTCCGGCGTGACCGGCGTGATCGACAGGCGGTTGCCGCGCTTGAGCACCAGCAGGCTGGCAAGCGTCGGCGTTTCGCGCATCTCGGCGAGTGACAGCAAACGCGTCTTGCGGACCAATTTCACATCCACATGCAGCCAGCGGGGCGCGTCCGGCTTCGACTTGACATCGAAGTAGTGGCTGCGCGGATCGAACTGAGTCGCATCGGCGTAGGCCGCACTCGCAACCTCCGCCAGCCCGGCGATGCCGGGCTCTGGGCACGACGAGTGATAGAACAGCACGCCGTCACCCGGCTGCATGTCGTCGCGCATGAAGTTGCGCGCCTGGTAGTTGCGCACCCCGACCCATGGCACGGTGTGCTTCGGGGTCTTGGACAGATCGTCGATCGAGCACTCCGAGGGCTCGCTTTTCATCAACCAGTAACGCATGGTGCAGGCGTGGTGAAAGGTGTCCGCCGCCACCCATGAGCCGCATTCCTGAACCAGGAGTTCAGGTGGGCGAGGTCAGCCCGGCTTCGGGTTCATCTGACGCGAGACGATCACACCAACCGGGCGATGTTCCAAGCCCTTGCTCTAAAGAGCATAGGTTCAAGGAAATATAAAACTCACGCGGAGGCGACGGACGAATTCATTCTAGCCCGCGTGCGAGACGGCGGTGTCAAAGAAGTTGACCGTCTGCGCCCAAGGCCTGATCGAGGCGCGCGATCAAGACGTCGATGTCCACGTCGCCGCCTGCCGACGGCGATGCCGACGCGGTGCTCGCCGGCGCCTTGGCGGGTGGGCGCCCGGCAAGCGCATAGGCCAGATTCAGCGCGGCGAGCACTGCGATTCGCTCGCGAGCCTTGACCTTGCCGCCGTCGCGGATCGCGCTCATCTCGCGGTCGACGTTGCCGA
>JBDUAG010000136.1:0-8307 GCA_040004785.1 Burkholderiales bacterium
CTTGGCCTCCTTGCGCACGATCTTCTCGCTCTCGTGCTTGGTCATGAAGTACGGGTGGTCGAGGCCCTCGGCCTCGTCGAACATGTCTTCGCGGAACACGCCTTCGTACATGCCGGCCGCGGCGATCGAGCTGACGTGGTGCAGATGCCCGGCATCGATCGCCTTCGCGAACTCGACCGCGCTGCGCGTGCCTTCGATGTTGACCTTGACCTGCGAGGCCTCGTCGGCCGACAGGTCGTAGACCGCGGCCAGGTGGTAGAGGTGATCGACCTTGCCCTTGAGCTTCTTCACGTCGTCGGCCGAAACGCCGAGTTTTTTCGCGGTCAGGTCACCGTAGACGGGAATCGCTCGAGCTTTCGTCACGCCCCAGTAGTCGAGCAGGGCCGCGACCTTGCCTTCGCTCTCAGGCCGCAGCAGGAAGTGCACGGTCGCGCCGCGGCGGGCGAGCAGGGTCTTGACGAGGCGCTTGCCGATGAAGCCGGTCGCGCCGGTGACGAAATAGTGCATCTTGTGATCCTCCGGGAGCATTGCTGGGGCAGCGCGCATTCTTGACCAATCGCCTCGCACCCACGCTGCCGATTTACCCCAAGCCACATAGAGCCGGCTCACTAGGAAATCCGGTGCGCGCGGCGCGCCGAGCTTTTATAGTCGCTCGCCGAACCCACTCAAAGGACGAACACCATGGTCAAGAAGCTCAAGGCGATGGCCGACAAGCAAGCCGCCGCACCCACCCGCTTGCTCGACGGCGCGCTCGCCGGCCAGGTGAAGGATTCGGCGCAGCAGATCTGGCTCGCCGGCATGGGCGCGTTCTCGCGCGCGCAGGCCGAGGGCACGAAGGTGTTCGAGGCGCTGGTGAAGGAAGGCGCGAGCCTGCAGAAGAAGACGCAGAGCGCCGCCGAAGAAAAGCTCAGCGGCGTGACCAGCAAGATGACGAGCATGGCCGGCGACGTGCAGGCCAAGGCCGGCCAGCACTGGGACAAGCTCGAAAGCATCTTCGAGGAGCGCACCGCGAAGGCGCTGAACAAGCTCGGCGTGCCGTCGGCCAAGGATGTCGACGCGCTGATCGCACGCATCGACGACCTGAGCGCCAAGGTGGCGAAGCTCTCGAAGACCGCGCCGACGACGAAGGCGGCTCCGGCGAAGAAGGCCGCGGCCACCAAGGTGGCACCGAAGCGCGCGGCACGCAAGTCGGCCGCGGCTTGACGCACCGGCGACCGGCGCGCATCGGTCTCGCGCTGGCCGGCGGCGGCCCGCTCGGCGCGATCTACGAGATCGGCGCGCTCTGCGCCCTCGAGGAATCCCTCGCCGGTATCGATTTCACCGATTGCCACAGCTACGTCGGCGTTTCGGCCGGCGGCTTCATCGCCGCCGGGCTGGCCAACGGCATGACGCCGCGCGAACTGTGCGCGTCGTTCATCGAGAATATCGGGGCGGCCGATGACATCTTCGAACCCTCGGTATTGATCCGCCCGGCGTGGCGCGAGTTCGCGCAGCGGCTTGCCACGCTGCCAGCGTTGAGCGCGCACGCGGCGTTGCACTATGCGTTCACGCGGCGCTCGCTGTCGGGCGCGGTCGAGCGGCTGGCACGCGCGCTGCCGACCGGGCTGCTCTCGAACGAGATGATCGACGCGCGGCTGCGCCGCCAGTTCGCGGCGCCCGGCCGCACCAACGACTTCCGCCGGCTCAAGCGCAAGCTCGTGCTGGTCGCGACCGACCTCGACAGCGGCGAGCCGGCGCCGTTCGGACAGCCCGGTTTCGATCATGTGCCGATCTCGAAGGCGGTGCAGGCGAGCGCGGCCTTGCCGGGGCTGTTTCCGCCGGTCGAGATCGACGGCCGCTTCTACGTGGACGGCGCGCTGAAGAAGACGCTGCACGCCTCGGTGCTGCTCGACGAAGGGCTGGATTTGCTGATCTGCCTGAACCCGCTGGTGCCGTTCGATTCGACCCAATCGAAGCAGCATCGCGTGATGAGCGATGGCGACGAGCGCATCCCGCGGCTCGTCGATGGCGGCCTGCCGGTCGTGCTCTCGCAGACCTTCCGCGCGCTGATCCATTCGCGCCTGGAGCTCGGCATGCGGGGCTACGAACACAGCCATCCGGACACGACGATCGTGCTGTTCGAGCCCGACCAGCGCGACCCGGAGATGTTCCTCGCCAACACCTTCAGCTACTCGCAGCGCCGCAGGCTGACGGAGCACGCCTACCAGCAGACGCGACGCCTACTGCGCGCGAAGCGCAGCGCGCTTGGCCGGCAGCTCGCGCCGCACGGCGTGTCCATCATCGACGCGGTGCTCGACGATGGCCGGCGCCGGCTGCTCAGCGCCACGGCGCCGACGCACCGCAACGCCGGCCAGGCAGTGCGGCGGCTCGAAGAGGTGCTGGACGAACTGGACCAGACCCTGGCAAGCTGGCCTCAGCCGAGGTAGCGCGCTTCGAGGTGGCGCCTGAAGTGCTGCGGGTTCAGCGCTTCACCGGTCGCGCGCTTCGCGAGCTCGGGCGTGGACCAGCGGCTCGCCTGGGTCCAGATGTTCGCACGCAGCCAGTCGAACATCGGCGCGAGCTCACCGCGCGCAATGCGCGCATCGAGATCGGGCGTTTGGGCGCGGATCGTCGCGAACCACTGCGCCGCATACATCGCGCCCAGCGTGTAGCACGGAAAGTAGCCGAACAAGCCACTGCCCCAGTGCACGTCCTGCATGCAGCCGTTGGTGTAGTTGCCGCGCGTGTCGATGCCGAGCAGCGATTGCATGCCTTCGTCCCAGCGCGCGGGAATGTCCTCGGCGTTCAGGCTGCCTTCGATCAGCTCGCGTTCGATGCCGTAACGCAAGATCACGTGCGCCGGGTACGTGACCTCGTCGGCATCGACGCGGATGAAACCAGGCTTCACGCGCGTCATCAGCCGATACAGGTTCTCGGGCTCGAACGCGGCCTGGTCGCCGAAGTGCTTGCGCAACAGCGGCGCGAGCAGGCTGACGAACGCGCGGCTACGGCCGAGCTGCATCTCGAAGCTCAGGCTCTGGCTTTCATGGATGCCCATCGAGCGCGCGTTCGCGACCGGCTGGCCGAGCCAGTCGCGCGGCAGGTTCTGTTCGTAGCGTGCGTGGCCGGTCTCGTGGACCGTGCCCATCAGGCTTTGCATCAGGTCGTCTTCGCGGTAGCGCGTGGTGAGCCGCGTGTCCTCGGGCACGCCGCCGCTGAACGGATGCGCGCTCTCGTCGAGCCGGCCACCCTCGAAGTCGAAGCCGAGCACGCTCATCACGTCCAGGCTGAGCGCGCGCTGCGCCGCCTTCGCGAACGGGCCAACCGGCTCCAGCACGGTCTCGCGCGACTGCTTCTCGCGCACCTGCCGCACGAGGCCCGGCAGCCACTGCTGCAGGTCGCCGAACACGCGATCGACTTCGGCGCTGGTGGTGCCGGGCTCGTACTGGTCCATCTGCGCGTCGTAGGGCGACAGGCCGGTCGCCTCCGACAGCCGCTGCGCGACCTCCTGCTCGAGGCGCAACACCTCGCGCAGGTTCATCAGAAAGCCGGGCCAGTCGTTCGCCGGCCGCTGGCTGCGCCAGGCGTGTTCGCAGCGCGCCGCGGCGAGCGACCGCGCCTCGACCAGCGATTGCGGCAGCGAGTTCGAGGCGCGCCATTCGCGGCGGATCTCGACCAGGTTCGCGCGCGCGAACTCGTCGAGCGGCTCGCCCTCGGCGCTCGCCAGCAGCGTGGGCAGCGCAGCATCCGTGCGCAAGCGGTGGAGCAGGCCTTCCATCTCGGCCATCGCGTTGGCACGCGCCTCGTTGCCCTTGGGCGGCATCATCGCGGCCTGGTCCCAGCCGGCGATGGATTGCAGGTGGCCGAAGTGGTGCAACTGGATCCAGATGCGCTTGAGTTCGTCGTAGGCAGCGGCCATCAAGGTCTCCGTCGAGGTCAAGGCGTGAACTGCCCGGGCC
Source organism: Burkholderiales bacterium (assembly GCA_040004785.1). Lineage (GTDB taxonomy): Bacteria > Pseudomonadota > Gammaproteobacteria > Burkholderiales > Burkholderiaceae_C > LMDS01. The sequence goes on from JBDUAG010000136.1 coordinate 3,939, forward strand.
AGGCCCAGAGCATTGCCACCGTCATCGCAAGATAGCGCAGAAACTTGCCGATCAGCATGTAAAGCACGCACGGCCAGAACGGCAGCTTGAGCCAGCCGGCGACCGCGCACAATGGATCGCCGACGACCGGCAGGAAAGAAAACAGGCAGGCCTTCGCGCCGAGCCGCTGCAGCCAGCGCAGGGCCCGGGCATCGGGTGGCTTGGCGTGCTTGACGCGCTCGTAGGCGCGCTCCGCGCCATATCCGTTCCACCAGGTGAACGCGCCGCCCAGCGTGTTGCCGGCAGTGGCGACGAGCACCGCCGGCCAGAACAGTTCGGGATTGAGCTTGACGAGGCCGAACACGGCCGGCTCGGAGCCGAGCGGCAGCAGCGTGGCCGACACAAAGGCCACGACGAACACCGTGCTCAGGCCGAACTTCGGCAAAGCCAACAGTGTCAAGATCGATTCCAGCCACGCTTCCATTCGCACTGATTATGGACAGCCGCGACGCTCTGGTCGCGCAGGAATTCCCGCGTGCCGTCGCCGCTATACTGCTGCCTCCTTTTTCAGCACCCCACGCCCGCGCCCCCTCCATGCAGATCGGCCACATCGCCCTGGCGAATCGCCTCTTCGCCGCCCCGATGGCCGGGGTGACCGATCGGCCGTTCCGTCAGCTCTGCAAACGCCTCGGCGCCGGTTATGCGGTGAGCGAGATGGTGACCTCGCGCAAGGATCTGTGGGCGAGCCTGAAGACCAGCCGCCGTGCCAACCACGAGGGCGAAGCGGCGCCGATCTCGGTGCAGATCGCCGGGACCGATGCGGCCATGATGGCCGAGGCCGCGGCCTACAACATCGACCGCGGCGCGCAGATCATCGACATCAACATGGGTTGCCCGGCGAAAAAGGTCTGCAGCAAGTGGGCCGGCTCCGCGCTGATGCAGGACGAGCCACTCGCGCTCGAGATCGTCGACGCCGTGGTCAAGGCATGCGCGCCGCGCAACGTGCCGGTGACGCTTAAGATGCGCACCGGTTGGTGCGAGGCCGAGCGCAACGCGGTGCGCATCGCGCGCGCGGCCGAATCGGCCGGCGTCGCAATGATCGCGGTGCACGGCCGCACGCGCGAGCAAGGCTACAAGGGCTTTGCGGAGTACGACACGGTCAGCGCGGTGAAGGCCGCCTTGAGCATCCCGGTCGTCGCCAACGGCGACATCGATTCGCCCGAGAAAGCGCGCGACGTGCTCGCAGCCACCGGCGCCGATGCGCTCATGATCGGCCGCGCCGCACAGGGGCGGCCGTGGATCTTCCGCGAGATCGCGCACTTCCTGGCCACCGGCAAGCACCTGCCCGCGCCGGCGACGCAGCAGGTCAAGGCCTGGCTGCTCGAACACCTGCACGATCACTACGCACTCTACGGCGAGTACGCCGGCGTGCGCAGCGCACGCAAGCACATCGGCTGGGCGGTGCGTCCGCTGCCGGGCGGCGAGGCGTTTCGCGCGCGCATGAACCTGATCGAGGATGTCGAGACCCAAGTGCGCGCCGTGCGCGACTGGTTCGACGAACTCGCCGACCGCCATCACTTGCTGCCTGTTGCCAGCCTCACCTCCGACGACGATGAAGAAACCCACGCACATTGAAGAATGCGTTCGCGACAGCCTGGAGGTCTACTTCAAGGACCTGCGCGGCGTCGACCCCGCGGCGATGTACGACATGATCCTCGGCGTCGTCGAGAAACCCCTGCTGGACGTGGTGATGAAGCACGCCGGCGGAAACCAGAGCCGCGCGGCCGAATGGCTGGGCATCAATCGCAACACGCTGCGCCGCAAGCTGCTCGACCACAAGCTGATCAAATGACCACTTCCACACTCACCGCCCTGCTCTCCGTTTCCGACAAGACCGGCGTGCTCGAATTTGCCCGTGCGCTCAACGCGCTGGGCATCAAGCTGCTCTCCACCGGCGGCACCGCGAAGCTGCTTGCGGATGCCGGCCTGCCCGTCACCGAGGTCGCCGACCACACCGGCTTCCCCGAGATGCTCGACGGCCGCGTCAAGACGCTGCACCCGAAAGTCCACGGCGGACTGCTTGCGCGGCGCGACGTGCCCGAGCACATGGCGGCGCTGGCGACGCACGGCATCGCGACGATCGACTTGGCTGTAGTGAACCTCTACCCGTTCGAGGCGACCGTCGCGAAGCCCGGCTGCACGCTCGAGGACGCGATCGAGAACATCGACATCGGCGGCCCGGCGATGGTGCGCTCGGCGGCGAAGAACTGGAGGGACGTGGCGGTGTTGACCGACGCGTCGCAATACGCCGGCGTGCTGGCGGAGTTGCAGGCCGGTGGTGCGGTGAGCAGCGCGATGAAATTCGCATTGGCCGTGGCCGCGTTCAACCGCATCTCGAACTACGACGGCGCGATCAGCGACTACCTCTCGTCGTTGAATGCCGACGGCGCGCGCAGCGAATTCCCCGCGCAGAGCAACGCCCGCTTCGTCAAGTTGCAGGATCTGCGCTACGGCGAGAACCCGCACCAGAGCGCCGCCTTCTACCGCGACCTGCACCCGGCGCCGGGCTCGCTCGTCACCGCCAAGCAATTGCAAGGCAAGGAACTCTCGTACAACAACATCGCCGATGCCGATGCGGCGTGGGAGTGCGTGAAGTCGTTCGATACGCCGGCGTGCGTGATCGTGAAGCATGCCAACCCGTGCGGCGTCGCGGTCGCGGCAAATGCGGCCGAGGCCTACGCGAAGGCCTTCAAGACCGACCCGACCTCGGCTTACGGCGGGATCATCGCGTTCAACTGCGAGCTCGACGGCGCCGGCGCCGCACTAGCCGCCAAGCAGTTCGTCGAAGTTCTGATGGCGCCGAGCTTCACGGCCGAGGCGCTGGCGCTGTTTGCGGCGAAGCCGAATACGCGCGTGCTGCTGATCGCCTTGCCTGCCGATGGCAACCGGGGCCGCAATGCGCAAGATGTGAAGCGCATCGGCTCGGGCCTGCTGATCCAGAGCGCCGACAACCGCGAGCTGACGCGCGCCGAATTGAAGTGCGTCACGACGAAGCAGCCGACATCGCAGCAGCTCGACGACCTGCTGTTCGCATGGAAGGTCGCGAAGTACGTGAAGAGCAACGCGATCGTGTTCTGCGGCGACGGCATGACGCTCGGCGTGGGTGCCGGCCAGATGAGCCGAATCGATTCGGCGCGCATCGCCAGCATCAAGGCGGCCAACGGCGGGCTCAGCTTGCAAGGCTCGGCCGTCGCGAGCGACGCGTTCTTCCCGTTCCGCGACGGCCTCGACGTGGTCATCGACGTCGGCGCGACCTGCGTCATCCAGCCCGGTGGCTCGATGCGCGACGACGAGGTGATCAAGGCGGCGAACGAACGCGGCATCGTGATGGTGACGACCGGCGTGCGGCATTTCAGGCACTGAATGACACTCCCCGAGGCTGCCGGCCTCTTGCTGGCAACGATCGCGCGCCTGATCACCGGGGCGCAGGGCCATTGGTACGGTTCGCCGCCGAAGGCGGAGCAGCGCATCTACTTCGCGAACCACCAGAGTCATTTCGACTGGGTGCTGATCTGGGCCGCGCTGCCGCAAGACCTGCGCTCGATCACGCGGCCGATCGCGGCGCGCGACTACTGGACCGGATCCAGGCTGAAGCACTGGATCACCCGCGAAATCTTCAACGCGGTCTATGTCAGTCGTGAACGCTCGGCCGACGAAGACCCGCTCGAGCCGCTGATGGAAGCGCTGCGCCATGGCGACTCGCTGGTGATCTTTCCCGAGGGCACGCGCGGCAACAAGCCCGAGCCGGCGGCGTTCAAGGCCGGGCTGTACCACCTCGCCGAAGCCTTCCCCGACGTGCAACTCATCCCCGCGTGGATCGACAACGTGCAGCGTGTGATGCCCAAGGGCGAAGTGGTGCCGGTGCCGATTCTGTGCTCGGTCACGTTCGGCGCACCGCTGGCGTTGCAGCCCGGTGAAGACAAGCGCGCGTTTCTCGATCGTGCGCGCAACGCGGTGGTCGCCCTCCGCTCGGTGCACTGATGGGCTCGCTGCGCGCCTTGTCAGTCGGGGAGCAGATCGGGCTTCTGTTCGTGGTCTTGTTCGGGCTGTTGACGGTGGTGACGGTGATCGCCTTCGCTCGCACGCTGCAAGACCGCGAGGATGTGGACAGAGCAGCCGAGATCGCCGCGCACGAGCAATTCAAGCGCGACCTGCGCGCGGTGTGGGTTGGCGCGGTGCTGTTCTGGCTCGCCTGGGTGGCGGGCACCTTCGTGTCGACGCTGCTGTTCGGCGTGATCTCGTTCCTCGCACTGCGCGAGTTCGTCACGCTCACGCACACGCGGCGCGGCGATCACCGCAGCCTGCTGCTCGCGTTCTTCGTCGTGCTGCC
>JBDUAG010000003.1:0-26898 GCA_040004785.1 Burkholderiales bacterium
TTCCAGGTGCCCGACACGCCGCGCACCTGGGCCTGTCCGCCGAGCCGGCCTTCGGTGCCCACCTCGCGCGCCACGCGCGTCACTTCGGCAGCGAACGATGAGAGCTGGTCGACCATGGTGTTGATCGTGGCCTTCAGTTCGAGGATTTCGCCCTTAACGTCGACGGTGATCTTCTTGGACAGATCGCCGGCTGCCACGGCCTTGGTCACGTCGGCGATGTTGCGGACCTGGCTCGTCAGGTTCGACGCCATCAGGTTCACCGAATCGGTCAGATCCTTCCACGTCCCGGCCACGCCTTGCACGTCGGCCTGGCCGCCGAGGATGCCCTCGGTGCCGACCTCGAGCGCCACGCGCGTCACCTCGGCCGCGAACGAGCGCAGCTGGTCGACCATCGTGTTGACCGTGTTCTTCAGTTCAGATATTTCGCCCTTCACGTCCACGGTGATCTTCTTGGACAGGTCGCCAGCCGCCACCGCCTTTGTCACGTCGGCGATATTGCGCACCTGCGACGTCAGGTTGCCGGCCATGAAGTTCACCGACTCGGTCAGATCCTTCCAGGTGCCCGCGACGCCCTGGACATCCGCCTGACCGCCGAGGATGCCCTCGGTGCCGACCTCGCGCGCGACGCGCGTCACCTCGGCCGCGAACGAACGCAGCTGGTCGACCATCGTGTTGACGGTGTTCTTGAGCTCGAGGATTTCGCCCTTCACGTCGACGGTGATCTTCTTCGACAGGTCACCTGCCGCCACGGCCTTCGTCACGTCGGCGATGTTGCGCACCTGCGAGGTGAGGTTGGACGCCATCGAGTTGACCGACTCCGTCAAATCCTTCCAGGTGCCGGCCACGCCTTGGACATCGGCCTGGCCGCCGAGCTTGCCCTCGGTGCCCACTTCGCGCGCGACCCGCGTGACTTCGGCGGCGAACGACGAGAGCTGATCGACCATCGTGTTGATGGTGTTCTTGAGTTCCGAGATCTCGCCCTTCACGTCCACCGTGATCTTCTTCGAGAGATCGCCGGCCGCGACCGCTGTCGTCACCTCGGCAATATTGCGCACCTGGGATGTCAGGTTGCCGGCCATGAAGTTGACCGACTCGGTCAGGTCCTTCCAGGTGCCCGCAACGCCTTGCACGTCCGCCTGTCCGCCGAGCTTGCCTTCGGTGCCCACTTCGCGCGCGACACGCGTCACTTCCGCGGCGAAGGATCGCAGCTGGTCGACCATGGTGTTGATCGTCGCCTTGAGCTCGAGAATCTCGCCCTTGACGTCGACGGTGATCTTCTTCGACAGGTCACCGGCGGCCACCGCCTTGGTCACGTCGGCGATGTTGCGCACCTGGCTCGTGAGATTGCCGGCCATCGAGTTGACCGAGTCGGTCAGGTCCTTCCAGGTGCCTGATACACCCTTGACTTCGGCCTGGCCGCCGAGTCGACCTTCCGTGCCCACTTCGCGCGCGACACGTGTGACTTCGGCGGCGAACGAGGAGAGCTGATCGACCATCGTGTTGATCGTCGCCTTGAGCTCGAGAATTTCACCCTTCACGTCGACCGTGATCTTCTTCGACAGATTTCCCGCTGCCACGGCCTTCGTCACGTCAGCAATGTTGCGTACCTGCGATGTCAGGTTGGACGCCATCGAGTTGACCGAATCGGTGAGGTCCTTCCAGGTGCCGGCCACGCCCTGCACCTCGGCCTGGCCACCGAGCTTGCCTTCGGTACCCACTTCGCGGGCGACGCGCGTGACCTCGGCGGCGAATGATCGGAGCTGATCGACCATCGTGTTGATCGTGTTCTTCAACTCGGAGATCTCGCCCTTGACGTCGACGGTGATCTTCTTGGACAAGTCGCCCGCCGCCACCGCGGTCGTGACCTCGGCGATGTTGCGAACCTGAGACGTGAGATTGCCGGCCATGAAGTTGACCGACTCGGTCAGGTCCTTCCACGTGCCCGCGACCCCTTGCACGTCGGCCTGGCCGCCCAGCTTGCCTTCGGTGCCGACCTCTCTGGCGACGCGCGTGACCTCGGCAGCGAATGAGCGAAGCTGGTCCACCATCGTGTTGACGGTGTTCTTCAATTCGAGAATCTCGCCCTTGACGTCGACGGTGATCTTCTTCGACAGATCGCCGGCGGCAACAGCCTTGGTCACGTCGGCAATATTGCGAACCTGGCTCGTCAGGTTCCCCGCCATCGAATTGACCGAGTCGGTCAGATCCTTCCATGTACCGGATACACCCTCGACCCGCGCCTGTCCTCCCAGCGATCCCTCGGTGCCGACCTCGCGCGCGACGCGGGTGACTTCGGAGGCAAACGAACGGAGCTGATCCACCATCGTGTTGATGGTGTTCTTCAAGGTCAGGAACTCACCCTTGACATCGACGTCGATCTTCTTCGACAGATCGCCCTTCGCGACCGCCGTTGTGACGTCCGCGATGTTGCGCACCTGGTCAGTCAGGTTGCCGGCCATCGAGTTCACCGAATCGGTCAAGTCCTTCCAGGTGCCCGCCACGCCCTTCACCTTGGCCTGGCCACCCAGCTTGCCTTCGGTGCCGACCTCGCGGGCCACCCGAGTCACCTCGGCGGAGAAGTTGCCGAGTTGCTCGACCATCTTGTTGATGGTCTTCGCCGTGCGCAAGAACTCGCCTTCGAGTTCTCGGCCTTCGACCTCGAGTGCCATGCTCTTGCTGAGATCGCCCTGGGCCACTGCGCCGATCACACGCGCGACTTCGCTGGTGGGGTGCACGAGATCGTCGATCAGCGCGTTGATCGACTCGATTGATTCACCCCAGAATCCGCGCTTCTCGCCAAGCACGGCACGCTGCTTGAGCTTTCCTTCCTTGCCGACGACCTGGCGCAGGCGGGCCAGCTCGGCGGCCATCATCGCGTTCTGCTCGACCACGTCATTGAAGGCATCAGCGACCTTGCCCGCCACGCCTTCCCAATGGGCCGGCAAGCGGACGGCGGCGTCGCCGCGTCTGAGATGCGTCAGTGCCGCGAGGAGCAGCGACATTTCCCGGGTCGCACCGATGACGACTTCCGTGTCCTCCAGCACCTTCATTGCTCGCTCCTTCTCATGCACGCGGCCACTTCACGACGGAGAAACCCCCAACGATATCGCTCCCATGCCGAAACACGAAGCGAGACAACGACCCGGGATCCCGTAGGACTCGTCCTACGGCCTGGCGAGTCACTTCCAGTTGCGCATTTCACCCCGGAATGACCGAGTAGCGCTACTCCCGGGATGAGCATCAAGGCCTCACGATGTTCGGCTTGAATCCTAGCGTCCGCATTGGGCCCGCCAGCGTCTGCTTGGCCTTCCAATAGCCACTCCATGGGTCGACCGCCTGGAACGACAGATGCTCTCGAGCCGTCTGGATCGTCCAAGCGGCGCCGCTCTTGAGTGCGGCCAGATCGTCCCACGCAACCGGCATCGAAACGCCCAGGCCAGGCCTGGAGCGGGCGGAAAACGCCGCAGCGGTCGTGGCCCCATGGCCGTTGCGCAGGTAGTCGATGAACAGCTTGCCCACTCGGTTCGATGGACCGCTCTTCGCCACGAACCGAGACGGCACGACCCGCGCCATGTGCTCCACAACGGTCTTCGAGAACGCTTTGACGTGGTCGTAGTCGAACCTGGGCGCCAGCGGAACGACGAGATGCAGACCTTTGCCACCGCTGGTCTTCAGCCAACACTCCAATCCGAGCTCCTGAAGAAACGCACGAACCAGCAACGCTGCCTCCTGGACATGGGCCCATGACGTGCCTTCTCCGGGGTCCAAGTCGTAGACCATTCGGTCTGGCTTGTTGATGCTCCTGTCGGTCGAGTTCCAGGTGTGGAACTCAATGACGTTCATCTGAGCGGCGCCGGCCAGCGCCAGGGCTGTCGGCACCTCCAGCAGCGCGTCGTGCTCGGGCCACAGAGAGGGGTCCATATCCCGCACCCCGGGCATGGCGGTCCGCTCTGAATGCTTCTGAAAGAACAACTGTCCCCCTACGCCCGTGGGCCCGCGGACGAGCGAACACGGACGACGCTTGAGATGCGGAAGGATGTAGTCGGCAACAGACTCGTAGTACCGGACCAAATCGAGTTTCGTCAAACCCGTCGACGCGTCGATGACGCGGTCTCCATGGGTCACCTTCACCGAGCCGCCACCCGTGCCTGATCTCGCTACGGGAACGGTGGCACTCATTCGCTTTGCGGATTCCCTGTGGACTGTCTTCGGCTCCTTGTCCAATCGAAGCGCGACGTACGAGGCATGCCGAATCTGACCGTCAGGAGTCATCTCGGCGTATTCGACTTCGGCCACGACCTTTGGCTTGACCCAACGCTCGCTGCCGGCGACCCGCTTTGACCACCGACCCGGCTTGGCCACGCCAGCAGAAAAGGGGCTGCGGGCGTCCTCGATCTTCGACAGCTTCTTCTTCAAGTCTGCGGCCTCTGCCGCATCCCAGCCCGTGCCAACACTTCCGACCGAAACGAGTTGACCATCGTCGTCATACACGCCCAGCAGCAAGCTTCCGATTTGCGCAGAGCCGTCGCTGCGGTCGGTGTATCCGGCCACGACGAACTCTTGTCGAAGCTTGCACTTCAGCTTGAGCCATGTCTCGGTTCGGCGCGAAGAGTAGGGGGCATCCGCACGCTTGGCGATGATGCCCTCGAGCTTCATCCTGCAGGCGGACTGGAGCACCGAGGCGGAGTCGCCCTCGAAGTCGGCGCTGTACCGAACGTGCTCGGTACCCTTGTCGTCAAGCAAGGCCCTGAGGAGTCTGCGACGCTCAATCAACGGAACCTGACGAAGGTCATATCCCTCGAAGAACGGAATGTCGAAAAGAAAGTAGTCGACGCCCGCGGCACTGCTCCTTCGGTCGAACGACTTCTGCAGTCGGTTGAAGCTGGGCAGCCCCGCCTCGTCGAACACCACGATTTCCCCGTCGAGCCAGGCCGACTCCACGCCCAGGTGCTGCAGTTCTTCCACCAGTTGCGGCATCTTGTCGGACCAGTCGTGACCCCCTCTCGTAAAGAGGGACGCCTTGCCGCGGGCAATGCGCGCCATGATGCGGTAGCCATCGAACTTGATTTCGTAGACCCACTCTCCCGCGCTCGGTATGCCAGTGGCCAGCGTCGCGAGTTGGGGTTGCATCGTCTCGGGAAGAGCCGCCTTCACCGCGCCGGGGATTGTCTGCCGGCGCGCGTTTGCAGGCCTTGCCAATGAAGTCTTCCTGGGTGCGGCCGGCTCAACCTTCCGAAGCGGTTTCGCGATGACACTGTCAGGGAGTTCTCTGACCACGTCGTACTCTGCCTTTGGCCGCGCAAAAGGGTCGCCGCGCTTCTTGAAGAGAATCCAGAGGTCCTGCTTGTCGCCAGGTTTCGCAATCCTCACCAACTCCCACAGGCCCATCAACTTCTGCCCGTGCAGTCTGAAGAGGACCTTGCCATCGGCCATCCCCTTTGCCGGGTCACCCACGGGCTCCCAGGTGCCGTTGTCCCAGACGATGACGGTTCCGGCGCCGTACTGCTTCGGAGGGATCGTGCCTTCAAAGGAGCCGTAGCCCAACGGATGGTCTTCGACATGAACGGCGATGCGCTTGTCTGCCGGGTCATAGCTCGGCCCCTTCGGCACTGCCCACGACACCAGGACGCCGCCAAGCTCGAGCCGGAAGTCATAGTGAAGTCTGCTCGCTGCGTGCTTCTGAACCACGAAGGAGCGTCCGGTGGCGGGTTCCGCCCGCTCACCGCGGGGCTCGGTGGTGATGTCAAAGTTGCGCTTGGCCCAATACTTCGCGAGGGGGCCAGAGACTTCGGCCGTCGACTGCGTCCGCGCCATGGGCAGTCAGACGGCCGGGGTAACAGCAAGCTCAGCTGCCTGCCGCGACGAGGTCGGCATTGCGCTCGCGTCTTGCCTGCTCAGGCCACGCCCTGGTTCGTCGTGCATGGCAGTCTCCGTGTGATGAGATGACCTGTCATGGCCCTCGTGTCCGCTCTAGACGCTTGTAAGCGCTGAAGTGGCGGAGTGCCGCCTTGGCATCACCGAGTTGCTCGAGCAGTATCGCGGCGTTGTAGTGAGCGTCTGCGAGACCGGAATCAAGTGCCAACGCACGTTCATAGGCCGCCAGCGCGTCGGCGGGGCGACCCTGGTCCTCAAGCGCGACAGCGTGGTTGAAGTGAATCAAGGGCTCGTGCCCGACGGTGCGCGCAGCGGACGCATAGAGTTCAACGGCTTCGTCACACCGATTGTCCTCGCAGAGGAGGGCACCCAGATTCAAATAGGGAGCCGCCCTCGACGGTTCGAGTTCGATGGCCCGTTGATAGGCTATCGTCGCCGCGGCTTTGTCCGCGCTCTCCAGCGCTTCGCCCTTCCGGAACCAATCGTCAGGTTCCGGCGCTGATGACGGCGCGGGCTCGATGAAGGAGACGGTGCCAGCGACCTCGGCAATTTCGAAGTCCATGACCAGCTGACCCGAGTCGGCCTGCCATTGACCCGACCGGTCGCGGACCACAACGTCCGACCCGACCGCGGTGATGCGCAACCCTGTCAGCGGCAGCTCCGCGGGCAGCTCGGCCTTCAGCTTTGCCAGCGACTTCAAGATTTTCCGAGGCGGAATCCTCGCCTGCTGCAGCGAGTGCGCTGTCCGAAGCAGCATGAGGTCCTGGAAGGAGAAGCGGTGCTCGTTGCGCGTCCCTCGAACCGGGTTGACAAAGCCGGCGGAGATGAGCTTGCTGACGGTTGTCCCCGACAGGCCCAACATCTCCTGAACCCGCTTCAAGGTAAAGGGAGCCTGGATGGATGTAGGTGTCACTTCTTCGCGCGCGAACGGGCTGGTGCGGCGACGGGTTCAGCGGCTGGCGCGCGCTTGGCGCCCTTGCGGACCTTGGGTTCTGAGATGACAGTTACGTTCGACTCGGGCTTCTGTGCGTCCTTTGCCGCGACAGGTTGCCTCTTGCCCAGACTGGCCTGGAGCGCTGCCATGAGGTCGATGACCTGGGCTCCGACGGGCGCGTCCTCAGTGTGCGTCGACGCGATGACCTCCTGACCGGCAATCTTGGCGTCAATGGCAGCCAAGACGCGCACCTTCTCTTCGTCCTTGAACTGAGTCGGGTCGTACGCGGGTTCTGAAATCTGGTCGATGAGCTGAAGCGCGAGTTGGAGTTCCGGCTTCGAGATGGGCACCTGTTCGATGTTCAGCTCCTTGAACGACCGAACCTCTTCCCCGTACATGAGTTGCTGCAGAACAAGGCCTTCCTCAGTAGGACGCACCTGCACGACGTATTGCTTTCCCTTCCAGGACCACCGGGCCAAGGCCGACTTGCCGCTGGAACGCATGGCCTCGAGGAGGAGCGCATACGGCTTGCCGCCACGCTTGTCCGGCGCCAACAGGTAGGCCTTGTCGTAGTAGCGCGGGTCGACAGACTTCTCCGGAACGAATGCGACGATTTCGATGACGTGGCTGCCAGCCTCTTCGAGCTGCTTCAACTCGTCGGCCGAGAACAGTACAAACTTGTCCTTCTCGACCTCGTAGCCCTTGACCATGTCGGCACGGGGCACGACCGACTGATCCTTCTCGGAGATGTACTGCTGCTTCAGACGGGAGCCGTCCTTGGCGAGCATGTTGAACCTGACGCCGGCGGCGCTCTCGGTCGCGGAATACAGCTTCACCGGAATGGAGACGAGGCCGAAGCTCAAATTCAGGGAAGCGATGGAACGTGCTGCCATGCCAGTCTCCAGATTAAACGGCTGGCGGGATATTACGACTCCACCTCCTGCGTGTCACGACAAGGCGTGTAGGACGGCAACGGGTGTTTGATGACGCGCGTCCCCTACATGTGCCTGCCCACCGTGCGTGCAATCCAGGTTGAGAGGCCATTCAGCAGTTGTTCGGTCACGTCGCCAGGCGTCCGGCCGGACTTCACCAGCACATCGAAGCCGTGGTCAGCGTGCTCGATCCGCAGCATGGTCGACCGCGACCCCAAGGCCGAGACGACCGATTCAATGCGCGGGAACTCGGCGAGCTTGTCTCGGTCGCCCTGGACGAAGAGCATGGGAAGCGTCACACCCGAGAGGTGTGCGGCCCGCTCAATCGAAGGCTTGTCCGCGGGGTGGAGCGGGAAGCCCAAGAAGACCAGGCCGACGACGCCCTTCATTGGCGACGCGGCCTGAGCCTGCGACGTCATTCGGCCGCCAAAGGACTTCCCACCTGCGACCAGCGGGAGACCCGTCGCCGCGTGAGCCGCCGAGACAGCGGCCCGGACGGCGCGGTGGGCCACGGCGGGAGAGTCCGGGCGTTTCGAGCCTCGCTCCATGTAGGGAAACTGATAGCGCAGCGTCGCGACCTGGCGCATTGCCAGGCCATGCGCAACGGTCTGCATGAATGGGTGCGCCATGCCCGCACCCGCACCGTGCGCCAACACAAGGCAGGCCATCGGGTTCGCCGGGAGCGTCAGAAGCGCCGAGACAGTAAGGTCTGGCCCATCCGAGACCTCCATCGCAGTGTCGCTTGTGGAGTTGTTGCTCATCAAACTCCTTGGAAGCCCCCGGGGCGCCGTCACCACCGTGCTGGTCCGGCTCACCGCCGCGCGGGGCGATCGGACCGACCCGACAAAACACGCGCAGATCCTAAGGCGCCTGACCCATTGCTTCGGCAGTATCAGTCATCACCATGCCCCTTCTTCGACTTCTTGTCTTTCTTGTCTTTCTTGTCCTTGTGCCCATGGCGTTCGTCCGAGTCGCGCGCTTCATACCGCTCGCGGATCCACCGTTCCTGTACGAAATAGACCGGTTGGCCGCAGGCGGAGTATTCCGCACAATGTTTTGCCCAATGCTTCTGGTGTCCCGGCGGAACGTACAGGTACACCGGCTCTTGTCGGACAACCACGGGCGCGGGCATGACGAGGATCGGTCTGGCGTAGACCAACGGAGGTGGCGGCACATTGCCGATATCGACACGGCCGTAGGCGCCGGGCTGGTTGATTCCGATGGACACCCCCACGGATGTTTGCGCTGCGGCTGAGGTGGCGACAAACAGGGTCAGTGCGATGGCGGCGGTTGCATTCATGGACTTGCTCACGGGAAGGAGAAACTCAATGGAGGCACGGAAGCGTTCACGTCGACAGGCACGGTCTTGACGACCCCCGCCGATGTCGCTTCGATCGTGTACTTGCCGGCCGCACCCGCGTCGGTCGTAAAGACCAATGCGGCGGGATTCGCCATGTAGGCCGTCCTGACGGGAGCCTGGATCGGCAGCGGCGTGGTGAACGCCCCTGTGGTCGCATCAACCGGTGCCCAGGCCGACTCGATCATCGGGCCGCCAGTGAGACTCTGAAGGGCCCGCACCGTCGCGGTCGCCGGGGCGACGGTCCCCGTCACGGTCCGCGGTGCCGACGCCGCTGATGGCGGCGCGATCGCGAGCGTGCTGCTGTTGACGTAGGTATACGCCGTCGACATCACGGGCACGCCGGTCATGACCGCCGTCACGTGGCCCGCCGAGGTCACGACGAGGTCGTAGGTCCCGACTGGAACGGGGTACAGCACGAACTGGCCGCTCGCATCGGGCGGCGTGGCCTTCACCGGAACCCCGTTCTCTTGCAGCGAGACGGTGGTGGTGCTGGCGGCGATGGAGGCATCGAGGTAGCCGACGACGCGCATTCCGGCATCCGAGAGCCTCGGAATCACGCTGATCACCGGCTTCAGGTTGTACTGCCCCGAGTTGCCGCGTTTGACGACGGATTTGCAGGCGTCGAAGTCGAGCACGAAGTCGGCGACCTGGTCGCTCGCCACATTGATGTCGGTGTTCAGCTTGATGCCACTTTGCTGCGCGCTCGGCGTCGTCAATGCGGTTTCGGCACCACCGGTCGGGACGACGGAGTTCGCCAGCGGTGTCGCCCCGCCATTCGCTGCGAGCACGAGCCGCAACTGGGTGTACTTGCCGGCCGGCAGCGAGGTCTGCCCGAGGTCCTGGAGGACACCGTTGGAAAGCGTCAGCAGGTCGATGCGCTTGGCCGGGTTCATCGTGATCTCGGACCAGCCCGTGTCGCCGTCTGCCGCGTCGACACTCTGATTGACGCGCACTTTCTCGATCGTGATGTTGACCGCGTCATAGCCGCAGGAGGGCGCATCGGTGATGGCCAGACGAAGCGTCCCTGTGCCGCCAATTCCGCCCCCATCGCCCTCCCCGCCGCCACAACCCGCCACCGCAATCGAAGCCGCGACAACAAGCGCCGTACCCACTTGCAAGATGTTCATCGTCATTTCCTTGAAGTTGATGCGCCGTCGAGGCGCTCTTCCATGTAGTAGATGCCCAGGCCCACATGCGCCCGGGGAACGTCGACATCGCCGGTTTCCGCGCCGTCGTGTTCGGCGAGCCAGCGGTCCAGCCTTTCGAGAAGCGCCTGGGAATGCGTCGAGCTGAGTTTGCGGAACGCCGGCAAGTGATCGACCGCGATACTTCGGTAGGAGACCTTGCGCTGAAAGCGCGGGTCCGTCGCGCCGTGCTGGATGTTGTGATCGATGGTGTCGATCAGGCCTGCGACGTCGCTGCCGAGAATGTCCATCTTCTCCGCTTCGCCGCGCTGCGGCACGTACGCGCGCGTCACAGGTGCCAGCCGGCCGTCGCCGCGTTGAACGACCGCGCCAACCCTCAGCAACTCGTCGAGCACGGCGCGGACGGGAACGTCACCGCTGTGACGCCGCACGAGCGCTGCGAAACCCGCGTCACCATCGACTTCGAGCGCGCGCGGCTTTCCGTTGGGATTCAGGAAGTCCGGGTCGCGGATCCAGCCGGTGAGCACGCGCGCGGCGCGGTTGAAGCGTTCCTCGGGCAGCTCGCCGGGCTCATCGTCCAAACTCACGATCCGCTGCACATCCTTGCGGGTCAGGCCGGAGAGGATCGCCGCCCGCGAGATCGAAGGCTTCTTGCCGGGGATCGCGAAGTCGTTCATCGCAACGTCCACGTATGCGCGTTTTGCCAGTTCCTCGAACGCGCTGAAGGGCATCGAATGCCTAGCGATCAATCGCATCAGTGGGCGCAAAAGCTTCATCAGTGCGGTGTTGAGCGCTCTGCTCGGCTGAGTATTGATATCCATGTTGGAGAGTCTCATCCCGACTGGTGGGATGGTCAATTCACCATCTGTGAGGGCAGGTACCCGCCGAGCCCCGCTGGGTTGAGCATCGGGACGGGAGGCTCGCGAGGTATGCGATCGCGCTTGACTGGTCCGCAGGTGGCGCCGCGAGAGCGATGCTGCGTGCCTTGCGCCAGGTCCGCTATCGGTGTCCGCAACTCGTCGAACTCGGCGGTTCCCGCCAGACGGATGAACTCTTGTTCCGCCGCGACGGCCAGCGCCAACTGGGTGGGGCGCGGCAAAGCGCTGAATGTGGTGCTCAGCAACGTGCGTTCCTGAGACATCAGCGACAGTACCGAGGTCATCAACGCCTGAATGTGGTTGTTCGCTCCGACGCCTTGTTGTTTGACGCGGGTGCGGGCCACGATTCCTGCCACCAGCCGGCCGCTCGTCGCAGCCTGCTCTGCGAGTTCCGTATCGCCGGCGAGCGGCAGCAGCACCGACCTCCACTCCGACAGGTGCGCAAGAAGCGCGCGCGCCAATGTCTCGAATGCGGTTCTTCGTTCTTCGCCTTTGACACTCGCCACGCGGGTCAGGAGCAAGGACAGAAACGCCTGCTGCTCACGCAACACGATTCCCAGTTCGGACTCCATGATTGATCTCCTGCGCCAACGGGCTCGATGGGTTCGATTGTGATTGGGAAAATTATCCCAATTTGTAGGACGACAACCCGTGGGCTTGAGGGCAGGGCGCGCCTCAGGATCGGTTGCGCGGTCTGCCCCCATCGGTCCAGCGCAAGAGCGCCGTCGGCGGCTTCCTACAAGGATCGGATCGCTCCCCCGACGCCCACTCAGGCGCGCGGCCTATCGTGCCGCGCTGCGGCTCGGCTGACACTTCAATTCCCGCGGACCCTGCACGCTGCAGCGACTTGTTTTTGTGGTGATCTGTAACGCGCGGCGCCGAGGGCGAGCGACTTCGTTTTTATTTCCACTTCAAGGAACTCACATGGACAGCGACACCACTCTCAAGCCCACCGTTCAAAATGCTCCGAACATCGTTGACAAGGCCGCCGACAGCGCCGCTGGCGCCATTCGTTCGACGCAAACCGTCGCCAATGCTGCGTTTGATCGGCTCGGCGACAAGGTAGACAGCGTCCGCGATCAGGCCGCGCCGATCGTCGATCGCCTTTCACAGCAGGCTGAAGCAGTCACACGCCGCGGCATCGACGCCGTCCGCGACAGTTCGGCTCAACTGCGCGAAAAAGCGGCACAGCTGTCCGACACGACCGCTGGGCACATCAGAGACGAGCCGCTAAAGGCCGTTCTGATCGCAGCGGCCACCGGTGCCGCCCTCATGGCATTGGTCGTCATGGCGAGTCGTTCCGGCAACAGCGACTGACCTCAGCCTCGGCGCGCCCGGTAGAACTCACTATTCGCATCATGTCAATTCACCCATTGCTTCGCCTAGTGGCCACTCGACCGCAGGTGCTGGCCGACCATGTAGAAGCCTATGCCGCGTTGGTTAACGAAGAGTTGGGCGACGCGGTCTCGGTCTGGAAGCAACGCGTTCTGCTGAGTGCGATCGCCCTCGGCCTGCTGGCCGTGGGTGCCATGCTCGGTGGTGTGGCACTGATGTTGTGGGCGGTGATGCCGACGCCGAACGTGCGCGCCGCCTGGGCATTGGTCATTGTCCCGGCGGTGCCCATCGTGGTTTCGCTGCTATGCCTGCTCGCATGCCGGCGTGAGATGCCGAGCGCGTTCGCGGACGTGAAGCAGCAACTGGCCGTGGATTTCACGATGCTGCGCGAAGTCGGCTCGTCTGAGCGCCCGTCACCATGACCGCCGTGGAGCGCGTCGAATTTTCGCGGGAGCGCTTGCGCCGCGCGCTGTTGCCGTCGGCCGAGTCAACACCGGAGACGAGACGCAATCGCCTGTCGTCGCTGGGTGGCGCTGCGAATCTGCCCTTCGTTGGCATCGTCATCGAGTCGCTCAAGGAATGGTGGTCGCATCACGCGCTTCGCCCCGCCGCCCAAATCGTGGCCGAAGCATCCAGGGCCGTCCTGATGCCACTCGCGCATCACCACCCGTTCGTCCTCGTGCTGTCCGCCAGCGGCGCAGGCGCGGCATTGGCCTGGAGTCGTCCGTGGCGCTGGATCTTCAGCTCGGCACTCCTCGCGGGGCTGCTGCCTCAACTCGCTTCGCGCGTCGTCGCCAGGCTGCCCCTGGAAACATGGGTAACCATGCTCGGCACGGCCTTGTCGCGGCCGGGCTTGAATCGATCCGGCAAACCGACGACGAAGGTCCAGCGCTAGGCACTTTCGCGGATGGTCGATGCTCCGAGAGCGCCGCTCGCAGGAGCACGTGAGCCAAACAAGCAACATATTCAATTGACGACGAGGGCATGCCGTCGCAGGGGCGACGTGAATCGCTGGCTGTCTTGCATCGCAGGGGGGAGACTCCTACGAAGGTCGACGGTAGTGTCCGACTGAATTCCTGCTGCCGCCGGCGTAGATTTGCTCACCCCTATTTGCAACCAGACCATCATGGGCACGCTTCCAGAATCATTGCTCGCTCCGGCTGCCGAGGGCACGCAGCGAAGTAGTTGATTGCGGCATGCGCCGGCGAATGGCGCACGTTCGGAACAGGCGCGGCGCCCACGGTCGGCGGGCCCATGGAAAGGCCGTTTCGGCGCGATGCGTTCACCTATACTTTGCGCCGAATGACGCCCTCCAAGAGCATGGGGCCGGCGAAGGACCGCGCACCGGCCCCGGATCCGCCGCAGCCTCCCCGCGGCTGGTGGGCGGCGCTGTTGCGCACACCGCACGGCGGCATCGCCGTGGCACTTCTGCTGCGTGTCGTGCTGTTCAGCACCCTCGTCACGCTGGTACTCACCGTGCTGCAGCTGAGCCTGAGCTACCGCAGTGAACGTGCGCGGCTGGAAGGCCGCTTCGGCGAGATCGAGCAGGCTACCGCACGCAGCCTGGCCGAAAGTCTGTGGGCGGTGGACACGCGACAGATCGAGGAGCAACTGGACGGCATCGTGCGCCTGCCCTCGATCCGCGGAGCCCAGGTGCGCGAGACCGGTGACTCGGGCCGCCCGTTCGCCGTCTCCCGCGGCGAGCACCAGGCCAACGGCGTGGCGAAGGAGTTCCCGCTCGCCTGCTGCGGCCTGAACCCCAAGACGATAGGGGTGCTCCGCATCGAGGCGACGCTGGCTGACATCTACCGCGACCTTGCGGCGCAGGCTCTCGTCATCCTGCTCAGCAATGCCGCGAAGACCTTCCTGGTCGCCTTCTTCATCCTCTTCGTCGTGCACCAGCTGGCGACGCGCCACCTGCTGGACATCGCCGCCTCGGCGCGTGGCGTCAGCCTGGAAGGCGAGTCGGCGCCGCTGCGGCTGCGCCGCCCGCGCAGCGAGGGCGACGAGCTGGACCAGCTGGTGGAGGCGCTGAACGCGATGCGCGAGCGGCTTGCCCGGCAGGCGCTGGAGCTGCGCAACGCCGATGCCCGCATGGCGGCCATCCTGGACAACATACCCGACCTGGGGTGGATGAAGGACACCGAGGGCCGCTACACCGCGGTCAACCGCGCCTTCGCTGATGCCAAGGGCTTCGCCGACCCGCGCCAGATGCTCGGCAAGACCGACCTCGACATCAATCCGCCAGAGCTGGCGCGCAGCTACCGCAGCGACGACGCCGCGCTGATGGTCTCGCGCGGCACCCGGCGCATCGAGGAGCAGCACGCGCGCGCCGACGGCGACCTCCGGCTCATCGAAACCATCAAGACGGCGCTGATTGACGCCGATGGCCATTTGGTGGGCACGGCCGGCATCGCACGCGACATCACGGAGCGCCGTCAGGCCGAGACCGACCGCGAGGCGCGGCGCACGGCCGAAATTGCCAGCGAGGCCAAGAGCACCTTTCTGGCCCACATGAGCCATGAGATCCGGACACCGATGAACGCCATCGTCGGCATGTCGTACCTGTTGCTGCAGGGCGGTCTGCAAGCGCGCGAGCGCGACCGGGTGCAGAAGATCCACGACGCGGCCACGGCGCTGCTGGGCATCATCAACGACATCCTCGACTTCTCGAAGATCGAAGCCGGACGGCTGGACCTGGAGGCGATCCCGTTCGACCTGCGCGAGGTGATGGACGGCGTGCTCGACATCGTCGGCCTGAATGCCCAGGCCAAGGGACTGGCGCTGCGGCTCGAGCTGCCGCCCGGACTGCCGACGGCCCTGGTGGGCGACCCCTCGCGCCTGCGCCAGGTGCTGATGAACCTGGGCCAGAACGCGGTCAAGTTCACCGAACGCGGCGAGGTGACGTTCACGGTGCGGGTCCTCGAAAGTGACGCCGCCGCCGCGCACCTGCGCTTCGAGGTGCAGGACACCGGCATCGGCATGCCGAGCGACGTGCAGCAGCAGCTGTTTCGGCCATTCACGCAGGGCGACGCGTCCACCAGCCGGCGTTACGGCGGCACCGGGCTGGGGCTGACGATCAGCCACCACCTGGTGAGCATGATGGGCGGCGACATCGACGTCGAAAGTGCTCCGGGGCAAGGCAGCCGCTTCGGCTTCGACCTGCACTGCTCGCTGCAGCGCGAAGCGCAGGCGAAGCGAGTGTCGCCGCCACCGGCGGATCCGTCGGTCCTGCGCGGTGCGCACATGCTGCTGGTGGAAGACAACCCCATCAACCGCGAGATTGCCGAATCGCTGCTGCACAGCGCCGGCGTCACCGTCGCCGTGGCCTGCAACGGCCAGGAGGCGCTGGAGATGCTGGCACGCGGGCGCTACGACGGCGTGCTGATGGACTGCCAGATGCCCGTGCTCGACGGCTACGAGGCGACGCGGCGGCTGCGCCGGGAGCCGCAATGGCAGGACCTGCCGGTGATCGCGATGACCGCCGACGCCCTGGTCGGCGACCGCGAGAGGGCGCTGGCCGCGGGCATGAACGACCACATCGTCAAGCCGATTCGAGTCGACGAGATGTACGGCACGCTAGCGCGTTGGGTGCGCCCGACGACGACACCGCTGGTCTGAACTACTTTCGGCGGAAGTCGTACCACAGCTCGGGCCGGTCCAGCGGGGTGCCGGGCGTGAGCAGCGGGTTCTTGAGCTCGATGACCACGCGCTTGTCCAGCTGCGCCCGGCGCAGGCGCTCGCCGTAGTGCTGGTCGAAGAGCCGGTCCGCCGAGCCGTCGGCGATCGCCTTCTCGAGCCCCTGGCGGATGACCTCGGCCAGCGCCGTGTTGGCGCGGTTGAGCATGTAGTAGGCGTCGTAGTAGTAATGCAGCGCGACGCGCGGCTCGATCTCCAAGGTCTCGGCATTGCTGGTCTGCTCGTCCCATATTTCGAGCGCGCTGCGCGGGAAGTAGTCGAAACGCCGACCGACGAGCATCGGGAACAGGCCCTCGTAGCGCGGCGCCGTGATGACCGGCACGCCGTTGGCGCGCAGGATCTGCGTGTCGGGCCATTCCTGCCCCTGGGCCAGGCGCACGCCCTTCAGATCTTCCAGCGTGCGCACGCCGGCGAGTCGCGCCGCGTCACCCTTGCGGATGAGCCCCAGCCGCCAGCCGAGCACGCCCTTGTTGATCGGTATGCGCACCGCCAGCAGCCGCGCCTCGCGCTCGGCCGAACTGGGCACGGGCGCGACATCGATGCTGCGCCCGGCCTCCAGTTCGAGGACCTGGCGCTCCTGGTTCATCGGGGTCTCCGCCAGCTCGATCCGGTATTGCGGGTCGGCTTTGGACAGCGCCAGCGTCAGCAACTGCAGCGCGTAGTCGAAGCGGCGGTCGCCTTCGAACTCTGGGCGAGGAAAGCGGACGACTTCGGCGGAGGCGCCCTGCGCGACCAGCAGCAGAGCGAGCACGGCGAGCCGGATACGGGCGAGCAAGGCCATGATTCCTCCAGAGTGTCCCGGCCGGGATCCTAACGCCGGGCGCAGGCGATGGCCAGCCATCCGCGCCGACCCCGTCCGGCTCAGTGTGAGCGGGGGTCCGGGCTTGGCCCAGCTCGGACTCGCGGCGCCGTCAACGGCGAAGACGCGCCCGTGGTGAGCGTGCATCGGGCGCAAACAGAGGCGACGAGTCAGAGGTGGAAGCGCCTTGCGCAGGGACAAGTGGCGAATTTGCTGCGCCGCAGCAATTACAGCTTGATTTCCCAGGCGCAAGGACTACACTGAATTTGCTGCAGTGCAGCAATTGCCGCTTGCCCTCATCACCAAGGAGCTTTCACGTGTCTAATGCCAAAGATTTTGCCGCCGTCGCCCAGTCCAATGTCGACGTCCTGCTTGCCCTGTCCACCAAGGCCTTCGAGGGCGCGGAAAAGCTGGCCGCGCTGAATCTTCAAGTCGCCAAGGGCGGCCTTGCCGACGCCGCCAAGGCATCGACCTCGGCGCTGTCCGCGAAGGATCCGCAGTCCCTGCTGGCGGTCCAGGCCGGCGCGCTTCAGCCTGCCGCGAGCAAGGCGAGCGAATACGCGACTCAGGTGGCCGCGATCATGACCGAGACCAAGACGGAACTCGACAAGGTCATTTCCAAATCCGCGGCTGAGGCGCAGAGCGCGTTCTCGACCATGATCGAAGCCGCCCTGAAGAATGCGCCGGCTGGATCTGCAGATGGCGTGGCGTTGTGGAAGTCCGCGGTCGAGGCGGCCAACAACGGCTACGAGGCCTTGCAGAAGGCGGCCAAGCAGGCGACAGAGGTCGCCCAGGCGAACTACACGGCCGCGTCGAATACGGTGACGAAGACCACCAAGGCGAGCCGTGGGTAGCGGGCGACCCGCCGAATCGGTTCAGACCGCGAAGCGTGCACCAGGCGTTCTCGGGCCCTCCCGAGACCACGCGGCGCCGCGCTTCAATCCCGAGACGAGCAGCGTGTCGTTCAGCGCACGTGCTTGTGGCCTGCTGGTTCAGGCCTTCGTCACGCGGGAATGGCTGCTCGTTCGCTTCGGCAAAGGGGTACTCGAGGACGCGGGCATGGTCGGCACCTATGTCGAACACGCCGACGAAATCGATGCAGAGGTCGCCCGTCGCTTTGCGCACGGCCGGCTTGAGCCCATCTGGTTGGCCTCGGCTTTCTCGCCCATCGACTGACGCCACCGAAATTCAAAAGGGCAGGTCGCCTTCGATCGTGGTCCGATTCAGGCGGCGGCGCTGATCCGAGGGGCAGCCGGCGGCCAGGTGCATGAGCGATCGGTTGTCCCAGAACACCATGTCGTGCGGCTGCCAGCGGTGGCGGTAGATGTGCTCGGGCCGCACGCTGTGTGCGAACAACTGCGCGAGCAGGTCGCGGCTTTCGTCGTCGGGCACACCGGCAATGCGGGTCGTGAAGTGTTCGCTGACGAACAAGGCCCTGCGGCCGGTTTCGGGGTGCGTGCGGACGATCGGGTGTTCGACCGGCTTCACCTGCGCGACCTGTGCGTCGCTGAGCTTCGGCCGCCACGGGCTGCGCTGGCGCAGCTCCTCGTACTTCGCGAGGTACGAGTGCTCGGCGCGGCGGCCCTCGACGGCCCGGCGCAGCGGCGCGGGCAGGCTGTCCCAAGCCAGGTGCATGTTGGCGAACAGCGTGTCGCCGCCCTCGGCGGGCAGCTCCTGCGCATGCAGCATCGAGCCCAGGCTCGGATGCTCCTTGTACGACAGGTCGGAGTGCCAGTAGTGGCCGGCATCGCCCAGCCCGATCGGCTGGCCGTTCTCGACGATGTTCGAGACGATCAGGATTTCAGGGTGGCCCTTCAGCAGAAACTGGTGCAGCACATGGATTTGCAGCGGCCCGAAACGGCGGCTGAAAGCGATCTGCTGCTGCGGCGTGATGTGCTGACCTCGGAACACGAGCACGTGGTGGTCCAGGTGCGCGCGGCGGATGCGCTCGAAGCCGGCATCGGTCAGCGGTTGGCCCAGGTCAAGGCCGACCACTTCTGCGCCGAGCGGTGCGGCCAAGCGACGAACATCGAAGGGCGACGGCGTCGCAGGTTGCACCGGGGTGGAGGACAGGCTGATGCTCATGAGAACGCACAGTCTAGGCGCGCTGTCGACAGGATGGGAACGAATGAATTTGCATGGCGCCACTTGATCGACGCAGAGACCGCTCTTGGCGAGCACCCGATCGACCCGCTGTTCACGCGCCGCTTGGTCGCCGACGGCCGATTCGGCTTCGGCGCGGATGCGCAGGTGTGAACAAGTTCACGCCGAAGGTCAGATCGAGCCGGCGGGCATGCAGACTGCTTGGTGTCGGGTCGACAACCCATCATGACCCTTGCGCGTTGATGATCTGACATGTGCCAATTGTTCGCCCTGAGTTGCAACGCGCCGAGCGCCGTGACCTTCTCGTTCACCGGGTTGTCGGCACGCGGGGGGCATACCGGTGAACACGCCGACGGCTATGGCCTGGCCTTTCACGACGACACCGTCTGCCGCCATTTCATCGACGAGGGCCGAGCCAGCGATTCGGCACTCGCCGACTTCCTGCGCCATCACCCGATCCGCGCCCGCACCGTTCTCGCCCATATCCGCAAGGCCACGCAGGGCGCGGTGCAACTGTCGAACTGCCATCCTTTCGTGCGCGAATGGCACGGCCGCCACTGGTCGTTCTGCCACAACGGCGACCTGAAGGATTTCCATCCGCGGTTGACCGGCAGCCATCTGCCGGTGGGTGACACCGACAGCGAGCGCGCCTTCTGCTGGATGCTGCAGGAGATGCGCCGGCGCTTTCGCGGACGTCGCGCGCCGAGTTGGCAACAGCTGGCACCGGTGATCGCCGAACTGGCCGACCGCATCGCCGTTCACGGCCGCTTCAACTTCCTGCTTTCGGATGGCGATGCGATCTACGCGCATGCGTCGACGAGCTTGCACTGGCTGCAGCGCGAGCACCCGTTCCAGACCGCGCACCTGATCGACCACGACCTGACGCTGGATCTCAGCGTGGCCAACGGGCCCGATGACCGCATGGTGCTGCTGGCCACCGAGCCGCTGACCCGCAACGAGGCCTGGGTGGCGTTCGGCGCTGGCGAGTTGCGGGTGTTCGCGGCGGGTGAGCCGGTATGGCGGCGCGCCGCGCCGGTCGAGACGCCGGCCGCGCTGGTTCGCACCGAAGCCAAACTGCCGCAGCACGCCGCCGCCTGACTCGCGCTCAAGGCGTTTCAGATCACCGCGAGCGCCTGCGCGAGATCGTCGCGCAAGTCGTCGATGTCTTCGACGCCGACCGACAGCCGCACCAGCCCGTCGCCGATGCCCAGCTTCGCGCGGGTCTCGGTCGGGATGGTCGCGTGGGTCATGATGGCCGGGTGCTCGATCAGGCTTTCGACGCCGCCCAGGCTCTCGGCGAGCGCGAAGATCCTCACGCCTTCCAGGAAGCGGCGCGCACCGGCGAGGTCGGTCTTCAGGTCGATCGAGATCATGCCGCCGTAGCCGCCGCCCACCGCATGCATCTGCGCCTTTGCGAGCGCGTGCTGCGGGTGCGAAGGTAGGCCGGGGTAGTGCACGCGCGCGACCTGCGGCTGTTGTTCGAGCCACTGCGCGAGCGCCAGCGCGTTGCTGTTGTGGCGCTCGATGCGCAGCGCCAGCGTCTTCAGGCCGCGCAGCGCGAGAAAGCTGTCGAACGGCCCGGCGATCGCACCGACCGAGTTCTGCAGAAAGCCCAGGCGTTCACGGATTGTGTCGAGCCTCGGGTCGGCGCTGACGACGGCCACGCCGCCGATCACGTCGGAATGGCCGTTCAGGTACTTGGTGGCCGAGTGCACGACGATGTCGATGCCCAGCTCCAGCGGCCGCTGGTTGAACGGGCTCGCGAAGGTGTTGTCGACAGCGGTCAGGATGCCACGCGAGCGGGCGATCTCGGCCAGCGCGCGCAGGTCGGCGAGCTTGAGCAACGGATTCGTCGGCGTCTCGATCCAGATCAGCTTCGTCTGCGGCGTCAGCGCGGCCAGCAGGTTCTCAGGCTGCGTGAAGTCGACGTAGCTGAAGCTCAGGCCCGCGCTGTGGCGTCGCACCTTGTCGAACAGGCGGAAGGTGCCGCCGTAGACATCGTCGCCGCTGACGACATGCGAGCCGGCCGGGATCAGTTCGAGCACGGTCGAGATGGCGGCCAGGCCGGATGCGAACGCGAACGCCTGCGAGCCGCCTTCGAGGTCGGCGACGTTGCGCTCCCAGGCCCAGCGTGTCGGATTGTGGCTGCGGCCGTAGTCCAGGCCCTGGTGCACGCCGGGGCTGCTCTGCACATAGGTCGAGGTCGCGTAGATCGGCGGCATGATTGCGCCGGTGCTCGGGTCGGGCGATTGGCCCGCATGGATCGCGCGGGTCGCGAAGCGGTGATTCTTGTTCGTGTTGTTCGCATCGCTCATGTGAGGCTCCGGCGCAGGTGGTTGAGAAGGTCGAAGCGTGTGATCAGCCCGTGAAAGCCGCTCGCGTCGGCAACGATCGCGGTCAGGCCGCGGTCCAGCACCGCCTGCAGTTCGGCCAGCGTGGCCGAGGGCGTGAGCGTCTGCGGCGCCGCACTCATCGCGGTCGACACGGGCTTGTGAAACTGCGCCGCTGCGGCATGCACCTTGAAGAGCAGGTCGGACTCGTCGATCACACCGACCAGGCGCCCGCCCGACAGCACCGGCAGCTGCGACACGTCCGCCAGGCGCATGCGCTGGAATGCCGTCAGCAGCGTGTCGTCGGGTGCGACCGAGACCACGCTGCCGTCTTCGGCGCGGCGCGAGATGATGTCGCGCAGGTCACCGTAGAGCGCGCGTTTCAGCAGGCCCTGGTCGACCATCCACTGGTCGTTGTAGACCTTGCTCAGGTAGCGCGTGCCGGTGTCGCAGACGAAGGTGACGACGCGCTTCGGCGCGGTCTGTTCGCGGCAGTAGCGCAGTGCGGCCGCGAGCAACGTGCCGGTCGACGAGCCGCCGAGAATGCCTTCGCGCTTGAGCAGCTCGCGGGCACTGGAAAAGCTCTCTTCGTCGGAGATCGAATACGCGCTGGTCACGCCGCTCAGGTCGGCGATGCCGGGCACGAAGTCTTCACCGATGCCCTCGACGGCCCACGAACCCGCTTTGCCGATGCTGCCGCTGCGCACGTAGTCCGCGAGGATCGAGCCCACCGGGTCGGCGAGCACGAAGTCGAGCGTCGGCTGCACCTTGCGAAAGAAGCGTGTCAGCCCGGTGATCGTGCCGGCCGAGCCGACGCCGACGACGATCGCGTCGAGGTCGTGGCCGGTCTGTGCCCAGATCTCGGGGCCGGTGCCGGTCTCGTGCGCGAGCGGGTTGGCCGGGTTGTTGAACTGGTCCGCGAAGAAGGCGCCGGGGATGTCGCGCGCGAGCCGCGCGGCCACGTCCTGGTAGTAGTCGGGGTGGCCCTTGCCCACGTCGCTGCGCGTGCCGTGGACCTCGGCGCCGAGCGCCTTCAGGTGCAAGACCTTTTCGGACGACATCTTGTCGGGCACCACCAGCACCACGCGGTAGCCCTTGGCGCGCGCCACCAGCGCCAGGCCGAGGCCGGTGTTGCCGGCGGTGGCCTCGACGACCGTGCCGCCGGGTTGCAGCCGACCGTCACGCTCGGCGGCTTCGATCATCGCGACACCGATGCGGTCCTTGATCGATCCGCCGGGGTTCTGCGATTCGAGCTTGAGCAGCAAGGTGCACGGGCCGGTGTCGAAGCGCGTGACGGGCACCAGCGGCGTATTGCCGATCAGGTCGAGAACGGCGGGGCGGGTGGGCGCAGTCATCGGTTCACTGTACGCGCCAAGTGGTGCTGCGTGCGATGCGCAATTCAACGATGCATATGCGGTTATTGAGTTGCGACGCGGCCTTGGACCACCCTGTTATATGAGTAGCCGATAAGATCATTTCCGTCGTGCATGGTGCGGGGATACGCTGAGGGCTCTTTCCCAGCATTCCCCGGAGCCACCATGCCCACATCCCTTTCGAGCACCGGCCGCCGCCGCGTGCTGCTCGCCACCGCCAGCGCTGCGTTGCTCGGGTCGCCCGTCGTGTCGCGCGCGGCGACCGACCTGTCCAAGGTCACGCTGCGCATCGGCACCTACAAGGGCAACTGGCGCGCGCTGCTGGTTGCCGCGCAGCTCACCGACACGCCTTACACGATCGACTGGCGCGAGCTGAACAACGGCGTGCTGCACATCGAGGCGATCAACGGCGATGCGCTCGATCTCGGTTCGGGCAGCGAGATCCCGGCCGTGTTCGCGGCGCGCCAGAAGGCCGGCGTGCGCTTCATCGCGGTGATTCGCGAGGACCTGAACAACCAGGTCACGCTGGCGCGCAAGGACACCGCCATTCACCGCATCGCCGATCTGAAAGGCAAGCGCGTCGGCTACGTGCGCGCGACCACGGCGCACTACTTCCTGCAGAAGCAGCTCGCCGAGGTCGGCCTCTCGTTCCAGGACATCAACGCCATCAACCTGACGCCGGCCGATGGCCTGTCGGCCTTCGACCGCGGTGACCTCGACGCCTGGGCAATCTACGGCTACAACGGCCAACTCGCGCGCACGCGCTACGGCGCTCGCGTGATCAAGACGGGCAAGGGCTACCTGTCGGGCAACTTCCCCGTCTACGCGAACCCCAGGTCGATCGTCGACGCGCTGCGCCAGGCGGCCATCACCGACTACCTGCTGCGCCTGCGCAAGGCCTACGCGTGGGCCAATCCGAACTACCTCGCCTATGCGCGCGCGCAATCGGCCGAGACGCGCGTGCCGGTCGGCGACCTGGTCGAACTCTTCAACAACCGCAGCGACGACTACGCGCTGCGCGCGGTCGATGCGCACGTCATCAAGGGCCACCAGGACGTGGCCGACACCTTCACGAAGATCGGTGTGCTCGACGGCCCGGCCGACGTGGCGCCGCTGTGGGACCGCAGCTTCGACACCGCGCTCCGCGTCGTCACCGCCAGCAGTCCGGCCTGAGCGGCGATCAGAACGGACGACTGCCAGACAGGCTGATGCGCTTGAGCACGCGCCGTTCGGTGGCGTCGAAGGCGGTGCGCGCGTGCAGCGTGGCCTGGTTGTCCCACCAGACGATGTCGCCGACCTGCCAGCGGTGCGTGTAGGCGAAGCGCGCTTGCAGCAGATGCGCGCGCAGACCCTCGACCAGCGACCGGCCGCGCACCGGATCGACACCGACGACCTCGACCTCGGTGGCCTGATCGAGGTACAGGATCTTGCGCCCCGAGACCGGATGGGTGCGCACCAGCGGGTGCGCCACGAATGGCGAGAGCGGCTCGATATCGGGCGTGCAGTAGTGGGGGAACACGCCCGAGGGCAGCGGCCTCAGGCGCCTCAGGAACGGGTTGTAGGTGATGAGCTGCAGGCCACCGCATCGGGCGAGGGCAGCACCTGCGGTGCGATCCACTCGAGGTGCGCGGCCAGCGCCCACAGCGCCAGCACCGCGAGTGGCAGTAGCCACGCCAGCAGCCAGTCGCGCAGCCGGGGCCAGGTCTGCGCTGCGAACGACAGTCGCCACGCCGGGCGCGCCGGCGAGGCGTCGACGGCGTGCCCGTCGAGCGGCATGATCAGGTCACGGCTCATCGTCAGGCTCCGCGAGTCAACGCGCGGCGGCGGCGACGCCGCTGCCCACGGGGGGTTGCCGTCGGCCGCGTACTCGGGCCAGTAGCCTTCGAGCTGCTGCGCCTTCAGGGCCGCGTTCAGGAAGCGCCGGTCGAACCAGCTGTCGATCTCGAGCTTGCTGCGCGTGAGCCTGAGCTTGAAGGCTTCGTCGCTCGCGTCCTTGTAGCGGGCCACGAGGAAGGGGTCGAGCAGCGGCGACAGGCGCACGCGCAGCGGTTGGCCGATGAAGTCCTCGCGCCAGATCTTCTCTGGGAACTCGGCCTTGCCCCATTGCGCGAACAGCTCGCCGCGCTGCGATTCGTCGGAGTACGCGCGGGCGGTCTTGACGACGGTGTCGACGACGCGCTGCACGATCTGCGGCTGGCGTGTCGCGAAGTCGTCGTCGACCAGCAGCACGGTCTGGCGCGTGAAGCGGTACGAGTCCTGCGCCGCCGACCACACGACCTTGGCCGCGCCCTTGTCGCGCAGCAGGAACAGCTCGACGTAGCCGAACGCGGCGTCGATATCCTTCGTGGTCAATGCCGCCTGCGCCGCGGCGGTGTCGAGTTTATGAGCTTGAGGTCGCCCTCCTTGAGCCCGTGGGCGGCGAGCGCACGCACCGCGGCGAGGTGCAGGTTCGTGCCCTTGAAGACCGCGACGCGCTTTCCCTTGAGGCCCTCGATCCTGGCGATGGGCGAGTCCGGTGGCACGCCGAGGTACAGGCCGTTGCGCACGCCGCTGCCGACGATGATGCGGGTCTTGACGAAGCCGGCGCGGTGCACGATCGAGGGCAGGTCGCCCTGCCACGCGAAATCGAGCTGGTGGTTGACCAGCGCTTCATTGACGGCCGGGCCGGCGCCCTTGAAGAAGATCCACCCGATCTTGATGTTGTCCCTGGCGAATTCCTGTTCGAGCTGGCCTTGCGAGTTGACCAGGCCGACGGTCGAGCTGCCGGTGCGCGGCGGCGTGCCGACACCGCCGGTGGCCACGCCGATGCGGATGACCGCGGGCGCCTGCGCGAGCGGTGGCGATCCAGCGTTGCGCGCGGCGCTCGAACTGCAGCCGCGCCGCGTCGGGCGCGATGCCGATCACGCGTGCCAGCGCGGCCGAATACGCGGGCACATGCTGGTAGGCCCAGCGCTGCGCACGCACGACGCGCTGGCCGAAGTCCTGCAGCTGCGCGCGCTTCCTTGCGAGCGCCGTTTCGGTCGCGGCCAGAAAGCTCAGGCCCGACGACAGGTTGCGGCCATTGACGAGCACGCGCGCGTGGCCGGCGGTCTCGGCCATCGCGGTGTAGGGCTCCCAGGTCGCCCAGGCGTCGACCGCGCCTTGCGTCAGCGCGAGCTTGGCGCCGGGCGGCGACAGGAAGCGGAAGGTGTTCGCGTCCGGCTTCAGGTCGACCGAGGCAAGCGCCTTCAACGCGACGTAGTGGCCGATCGAACCGCGGTTGGTCGCGATGCTGCGGCCCTTCAAGTCGGCCGCGCTCTTCAGCGACGAGTCGGGGCGCACCAGCACAGCCGTGCCGTACGGGTCGGAGCGGTTCACCGCGAAGGCCTTGACGCGCGCGCCAGACGCCAGCGCGAAGATCAGCGGTGCATCGCCGATCGGGCCGAAGTCCACCGCCTCGGCGTTCAGTGCCTCGGCCAGCGGCGCGGCCGCCGGGAACTCCGTCCACTGGATCTCATAGTTCAGGCCCTGCAGTTCGTTGGCCGCTTCGAGCAGCGCGCGCAGCCCGCCCTTCTGGTCGCCGGCCTTCACCAGCTGGGCTTGTGCGCGCGCCACGCCGACGCCGACACCGACACCGAGCACGGCGGCGGTGCCCAGTAGCAGCTGGCGGCGATTCGGGTGCGAGGCGCCGCTCATGTCAGCAACGCCGGCTCGGCCGCGACCAGCCCTTGCCACAGTGCGTCGAACGAATGCGCAGCGCCGCTGGGGCTGCTGATCTGCGAGTGCGTCAACGCCGCCTGTTCGTGCGGAATCGGTCGCGGCGTGCCGGCCGCCTCGGCCAGCAGCTGCGTGCGGCAGGCGTTGTCGAGTGCGATGTACCACCAGGCGGCGGCCTCGACCGACGGCCCGGCGGTGAGGATGCCGTGGTTCTTCAGGATCACGCCCTTGTGCGCACCGAGCGCCTGCGCGATCTGCGCGCCTTCGCTGGTCTCGTAGACCACGCCGCCGAAATCCTCGAACAGGCCGTGGTCTTCGTAGAACGCGCAGGAATCTTGCGTCAGCGGATCGAGCTTGCGGCCCAGCGACGACCAGGCCTTGCCGTACAGCGAATGCGTGTGCGCGGCCGAGACGACCTCGGGCCGCGCCTCGTGGATCGC
>JBDUAG010000137.1:0-8249 GCA_040004785.1 Burkholderiales bacterium
TTGCCGTCGGCGCTGACGTTGCCCATGTCGGGGCTGCCGCCGCCGGGGATGGGCCAGGTCGCGACGACCTTGCGCGTCGCGAAGTCGATCACCGATACGCCGCCCGGGCCGCCACGTTTGCCGCGCACCAGGTTGCTGCCGCGGTTGGCCACATACAGCTGCTTGCCGTCGCGACTCGGGTACAGACCGTGCGCGCCGACGCCGGTCGGGATGAAGCCGATCTGCTTGAGCGTCTCGCCATCGACCACATGCACGCCGTCGAACATCATGTCGGCGACGAACAGGGTCTTGCCGTCGGGTGACGCGCGCACATCCTGCGGCATGCCGGGAGTGGTGCAGATGGTGGCGCCGAGTTCGTCCGGGTCGGGAATGCGCGCCGGCTTCTTGCCCGGCTTGGCGAGCGTGGCGAGGATCGCCGGGCGGTTGAAGTAGGCGCTCAGCTTGAGCGTGCCGAGGACGCTGCGCTTGACCAGATCGACCTTCGTCATCGAGCCGTTGAACTCGCAGGTGAAGAACGCGAATCGGCCGTCGATGGAGAAGTCGGCGTGGTTGATGCCGGCGCACTCGGGCGTGTCGATCGAGTACTTCAACGCCATCGTCTTCGGGTCGCGGAAGTCGAGGCGCTTGAACGCCTCCGCAACGATGATCGCGGACTGGCCGTCCGGGCTCCAATAGATGTTGTACGGGTCGTCCACCGGGATCGCCTTGCCGGGCTTCCCGGTGAGCGGGTCGATCGGCGTGAGGCTGCCGGTGGGGCGGTTCTCCGCATTGTTGGCGACCCACAGCGTTCGCAGATCCCAGGACGGCACGATGTGCTGCGGATTCAGACCGACCGGGAAGGTCGCGATCACCTGCAGCGTGGCCGGATCGATCACCGACACGGTGTTGGCCGTGTGGTTGGGAACGTAGACGCGCTCGAGTGCGCCCGCCACGTTCGCGCTCATGCGGCCACTGCCGGTCTCGCTGTAGAGGTTGCTCGCGTCGGCGACCGGCGGCATGCCCGGCACCGTGGCGATGGTCGGCATGGCCGCGGGCGGCTTCGGTGTGATGGTCGCGGGCGGCGCCACGGACGGGTTGGTCTGGGCATGCGCCCACCAGGCGCCGCAGGCGGCGACGAAGATCAGGGGCAGCGCGGTGCGGCGCAGGGTCGGGTGTCTGTTCACGGTTTCAGAGGGCAGGTGCCCCAGCAGGATCAGGCCGCTATTGTCGTGCAGCCGTGGCCTGGCGGATCGCGGCCACCGTGTGTGCCACGATCAGGTCGACGCCGGCCTGGCCGAGCGCCGCACTCGATGGCCGCGGATCGCCATTGACGCCATTGGCGGGCGCCTCGCGCGCCGCGGGGGCGTACTGCTCGGGGCGCACGCGGCTGGCGTCGGTGGCGAGCATCAGCGAGGTGTCCGCCGCGCCCGCGTGCTGCCCGATCTGGGCCTCGGTCAGGCCCTTGGCGCGCAGCGCCTGCACGTAGACCGTCTGCGTGACGCGGTAGTACTCGTCGATGAAATGGGCGCGGGCCGGGGTCGCGGCCCAGTCGCGGTTCAGCTTCTGCGCGACCGCCTTCAGCTGCGCCTGATAGCCGCCGTGGTCGCCGATCAGCACGATGTCGGTGAAGCCACCTTGCTTGAAGCTGCGCGCGGCGCCGTCGAGCAGCCCCTGGAACGCCGCGTCGGAGATCGATATCGTGCCGGGGAAGCGCATGTGGCCGGCGGGCGGCGTGATGCTGCCCTCGGGCACATAGCTCACCACCGGCGCCACCAGCGCGTTGCCCAGCGCCTCGGCGATGCGTGCGGCCAGCACCTGCACACGCACGTTGTGCTTGCCGAGCGCGAGCTGCGGACCGCTCTGCTCGGTGCCGCCGACCGGGATGATGACGGTCGTCTTGCCGGCACGCTGGGCCTCGCGCAGCTCGGGCCAGGTCAGGTCTTCGAGGAACACGCCGGCCGGCACCGCGGAGGCGGCCGCGTGCATGAGCAGCGCGGCTGCGAGGGCGACGAGGCGATGCAGGCGCATCAGGCGGTCAAGGCGCGTTTGAGTTCTGCGGCACACAGTGCGACAGCGCTGTTTGCCTCGTCGAGCAGCTTGCCCATCGTGATGAAGCCGTGGATCTGGCGCTCGTAGCACACGTAGCTGGCGCGGTTACCGGCAGCGGTGAGGGCTTCGGCATAGGCCGCGCCTTCGTCGCGCAGCGGGTCGTAGCCGGCCGTCAGCACCAGCGCTGGCGGCAGGGCGGCCAGATTGGGGTGCAGCAGCGGCGAGGCGCGCCAGTCCTCGTACAGCGCCGGGTCGGTGATGTAGTGGCCGGTGAAGTAGTTCATCGTGTCGGTGGTCAGCAGATAGCCCTGACCGTTCGTGGTGTGCGAGGGCGCGTCGCGGTGCTGATCGGTGGCCGGGTAGATCAGCAGCTGCAAGGCAATCGGCAGATCGCCCGAGTCGCGTGCCGCGATCGAGACGACCGCGGCAAGGTTGCCGCCGGCCGAGTCGCCGCCGACGGCGAGGCGGGCCGCATCGATCTTCAGTTCGCTCGCCTGTGCGTGAACCCAGTGCGTCGCCGCGATGCAGTCGTCCACCGCCGCGGGGAAGCGGTGCTCCGGGCCCATCCGGTAGTCGACCGCGACCACCGCGCAGCCCGAACCGTTGGCGAGTTCGCGGCACAGCGTGTCGTGCGTGTCGAGATCGCCGATGACCCAACCTCCGCCGTGGTAGTAGACGAGCACCGGCAAGCTCGCACCCTCGCTCGAACCAAGCGGTCGGTACAGCCGCAGCGGAATCGCGCCGTGCGGCCCCTCGGCGCGCAGCTCGCGCGTCAGCGCCACCGGCGGCGGCTCGGGCTGCGTGAAGCTGCGGCGTTCGCGGTAGAAGGCGCGCGCTTCGGCGGGCGTGAGGGTGTGCGTGGGCGGCACGCCGCGCTCGATCATCAGGGTCAGCAGGGCTTGGGTCTGGGGGTGGAGCATGGGTGTCTTCGTGAATTTTTCGGCACTGCAGCGTAACCGGCGGAGAAGGCTCGGACACGCGCTTTTACACTGCCGCCCTTCTTAACGACGAGATCAGGGAAACAGAATGCAGATCAAAACATGCGCCGCCATGCTCGCCATCGCGTTGGTGACAGGCTGCGCTTCGACCGGCCAGACGCCGGCCGCGAGCAAACCCGCCACCCCCGCTGCGGCGATACCCGCACCCGTGCCTGAGGCACCGCTGAAGCCACTGGCGCTGCCGGCCGCCGCGACCAAGAAGATCGTGCTCAGCATGACGGGCCCGGCCGCCGTGACCCAGGCCAAGGACTGGGCCTCGTTCAAGGACGAATGGCGCGCCACCTTCGCCGACCATGCCAAGGCCGCAGGCATCGCCTTCGACATGCAGCAGGGCGAGGCACGCGCCACCGGCGAGGCCGGCACGCTGCTCAACGTGTACGTCAACGACTACCGCATGGTCGGCATCGGCGCGCGCATCTTCTTCGGCGTGATGACGGGCAATGCCTACATCGATGCGAAAGTCACGTTCAGCGACCTGAACGCGGGCGCGGGTTTCGGCGACCGCGCCTACAGCACGAGTTCTTCCGCCTGGGCCGGTGTCTTCGGCAAGATGACGCCGCAGCAGGTCGATGCGATCGCGTCGCAGGTGTTCGACGAGATCAAGCTGCGCTGAGGCAGCACGACAACAACGACTCGAAGGCCGACACGCTGTGCGCTCGATCGCCCACCTTGCCCTCGCGCTGCTGGCGATTCTGTCGGTCGGCGCCGTCCATGCCGACGAGTTGCCGTCCGCGACATTCCTCGGTGACATGATCGCGCCACCGCAGATTATCTCCATGGCGCTGTCGCCCGACGGCAAGCGGGTGGCGGGCATTGGATACTCGGGGCGTGCCGGTGCGACGAGCGTGTTCCTGATTGACACGGATCGGCTCAGTACGAGCCTCGTTGCATTGCCCTCGGCGGCCACCAGCCGCTACGAGGGGCGCCTGCCGATACGAGTGAATTGGGCCGGCAACGATGTGCTTGCTGTCGACTTCAGCAGCGAGCAATCGGAGTCGATCGATCTGAACGGCAAGAAGCTCGCCACGCTCGGCGAGCGCTTCATCCGGCGCCTGACGGAGAAGGGCGTGTCGACCGACTTCGCGCTCGCGTTGCGCGACATTCGCGGGGGCGATGTCGATCTCGTCAACGTCCGCACCGGGGAGCGTCGGAGCTACCGCGTGTCGCTATCCGGTGAGCCGATGGCACGGGCATTCGATGCGGCAGGTCAACTGCGCGCCGTCACGATGCGAGACACGTCGTTCTGGAGCGAGCGCACCAGGATCAGCAACTGGTACCGGGCCGATGAGCGTTCGCCCTGGAAGTTGCTTCAGGATGTCTCGGTGAACGAGGATTTCTGGATTCCGGTGCGCGTCCTGCCAGAACCGGATGCGCTCGCCGTGTGGTCGCGGCATGAGCGCGACACCTATGCGCTGTTTCGCTACGACGCTGCGAAACGGCAGCATGTCGAAGTGATGGCCGGCCATCCTAACGAAGACATCCTCGACGTTCGCGGCCTTGATGATGCGAACCTTGAAAGCGTCGTGACCAGTGGCATGAAGCCGAAGCGCTACTGGTTCGATCCGCGTTGGGCGCGGCTGCAGGCATCGATCGATGCCGAATTGCCAGACCGCGTCAACACGCTGACCGGCGATCCGGAAGGGCGTGTCCTGATCGCCTCATTCAGCGACATCGACCCCGGGCGCTGGTTCCTTCTCAACACGTCCTCGATGACGATGCGTGAGCTCGGAGAGCGGCAGTCGCGCGTCGAGCCGACACGCATGCGGGCGATGGAAACGACGCGCTACACCGCCCGTGACGGTCTGACGATCAACGCGTATCTGACTCGGCCGGTGAGGCCGTCAGGCACGCCAGCGCCGATGATCGTGCTGATTCACGGCGGCCCGAACGCTCGTGATCGCTGGGGCTGGAACGAGGAAGTCCAGGTTCTCGCAGCGCAGGGCTATCTCGTGTTCCAGCCGCAGTTCCGAGGGTCGTCGGGGTTCGGTCGTCGCTTTGAGGAGGCGGGCTATCTGCAATGGGGCCGGGCGATGGAGGACGACATCACGGACGGTGTCAACGACCTCGTTGCTCGCAAGATCGCTGACCCGTCGCGGATCTGCATCTATGGCGCCAGTTACGGCGGCTATGCCGCGCTGTGGGGTGTCATCAAGACGCCGACACTGTACAAATGTGGCGTGAGCTTCGCAGGCGTGAGTGATCTGGGGGACATGCTTTCGCACAGCCTGCTCGATGATTCCGATGCAACGGCGCGCGAGATCCAGCGCGTGCGCATCGGCGATCCGGCGAAGCAGCGTGAACAGTTCGCGGAGGTGTCGCCGCTGAAGAACGCCGCGCGAGTCCAGGTGCCGATGCTCATTGCCCATGGCGAACGTGACACGCGCGTCCTGCCTTCACAGAGTGAAAAGATGGTGGCTGCGCTGCGCGCCCAAGGGAAGTCCGTCGAGTGGGTGCCCTTTCCGAACGAAGGGCATGGCCTGGTGTGGCCCGATGACCGCTTGAGCTACTACGCGACGTTGCTGAGCTTCCTTCGACGCCATCTCGGCGACGATGATCGGGAGCCGAGCTCGGTGGTCGCTGCGCCGTCGCGCTGAACAGCCCATTTGGCTAGAGTTGCCGCGAGCGCGCCAGCGGCGGGTTCTTCGCGAAGTAGCGCTGGATACCGGTGGCGAGTGCGTGCACCAGCTCCGCCTGATAGCCGGCGTCGCGCAACCGGGCCTCCTCGCCGGGGTTCGAGATGAACGCGGCCTCGACCAGGATCGACGGGATGTCGGGCGCCTTCAGCACCGCGAAGCCGGCCTGCTCGACGCTGCCCTTGTGCAGCTTGCCGACCTTGCCGATCTGGCCCAGCACCTCGCCGCCGAGCTTCAGGCTGTCGCGGATCTGCGCGGTCGTGCTCATGTCGAGCAGCGCGCGCATCACGCTGGCGTCCTTGGCGTTGATGTTGACGCCACCCACCGTGTCGGCGGCGTTCTCGCGATTCGCCATCCAGCGCGCGGCCGCGCTGGTCGCGCCGCCCTGGCTGAGCGCGAACACCGAGGCGCCGCGCGCCTCCGGCGTGATGAACGCATCGGCGTGGATCGACACGAACAGATCCGCCTGCACGCGCCGCGCCTTGCGCACGCGCTCGTGCAGCGGCACGAAGAAATCGGCGTCGCGCGTCAGCATCGCGCGCATGTTGGGCAGCGTGTTGATGCGGTCGCGCAGCTGCGTGGCGATCTGCAGCGCGACGTCTTTCTCGCGCAGACCGCTCGGGCCGCTCGCGCCCGGATCCTCGCCGCCATGGCCCGGATCGATCGCGACGACGATCAGCCGATCGATCCGGCCCTGCGCGGCCGGCGGCAGCGGGGCCGGCGTCTGCTGCGCAGGCGGCGCCGCGGCGACGATCGGCGCTTTCGGCGGCGCGCCCGAGGCGGTGGCGTAGGGCGGCGTCGGCACCGCCGGCTTGTCCATCTTGCCGATGAACTCGCCGAGCGCGTCCTGCACGGTCTTCGCAGCCTCGCGTTCGGCGGTTTCCTTCTCGCGGATCAGTGCGAGCAGCGGGTCGCGTTCCTGCGTCGGGTAGAGGTCGAACACGAGGCGGTGCTGGTAAGCGGCCACCGGCGCGAGCGTGAACAGCTGCGGCGCGGTCGCCTGCTTCAGGTCGATCACGAGGCGCACGACGCGCGGCATGTTCTGCCCGGCGCGCACGCCGGCGATGAACGGGTCGTCGGCGCGCACCTTGCCGACGAGGTCGCGCAGCGCCGGGCTGAGCTCGAGGCCGTCGATGTCGATCACGAGGCGGTTCGGGTTCTCGAGCAGCGAATGCTTCTGCGACAGCGGCGCGTCGGATTCGATCGTCACGCGCGTGTAGTCGGCCGCCGGCCAGACGCGCACCGCGACGATGCTGGCGCCGAACGCAAGCTTGCCGTGGCCGATGAGCAAGGCCAGTGCGCCCATCGAGCGCAGGGCAGTGCGGCGAGTGGTCATGCGAGCAGCTCCGCGCCGAGCGGCGTGTGCGCATCTAGGCGCACGCTGCGTTGCTCATCGGCGGCCGGTTCGATGAAGAGGCGCAGATCGGCTTGCGGCAACAAGCCTTCGGCCTTCTCGGGCCACTCGACGAGTTTCAGGCCCGCCTCCGCGAACACATCGCGAAAGCCCGCGTCTTCCCATTCCTGCGGATCGTCGAAGCGGTAGAAATCGAAGTGCCAGATGGCCACCGCGCCGACCTCGTACGACTCCATCAGCGCGTAGGTGGGGCTCTTCACGCGGCCCGGCACGCCGAGCGCATGCAGCAGGTGGCGCACGAAGGTCGTCTTGCCGGCACCGAGCGGGCCGTGCAGTTCGATGAAGGCATTTGCGAGGCCGGGGTGGCGCGCGAGGGCGGCGGCAGACGCAGCGCACGCGGCCTCGTCGGGCCAGTGCTGATGGGAGGTTTCTAGAATCGACGACAAATGAACGGCACTCGGCAATGGGATTCGGATCAGCAGGACGCCCTGCTCGCAAAACTGCACGAGTGGGCGGTGTCGCTCGGATTTTCACAGATCGGCGTGACCGACGTGGACCTCGCGCACGCCGAGGCGGGGCTGCTGGCGTGGCTGAACAACGGTTTCCACGGCACGATGGACTACATGGCGCGCCACGGCCTGCGCCGCGCGCGCCCCGCCGAGCTGGTGCCGGGCACGGTGCGCGTCATCACCGCACGCATGGATTACCTGCCGCGCGACACGGCCGAGGGTTGGCAGGCGATCGAGTGGCAACACCTCGCCGACCCGCAGCACGCGGCGCTCGCGGCGTATGCGAGGGGCCGCGATTACCACAAGGTGATGCGCGTGCGCCTGCAGCAGCTCGCCGATCGGGTGGCCGATGCGGTCGGGCCGTTCGGCCACCGCGTGTTCACCGATTCGGCGCCGGTGCTCGAAGCCGAGCTCGCCGTGAAGAGCGGCATCGGCTGGCGCGGCAAGCACACGCTGGTGCTGAACCGCGAGGCCGGCTCGATGTTCTTCCT
This sequence comes from Burkholderiales bacterium, assembly GCA_040004785.1. GTDB lineage: Bacteria > Pseudomonadota > Gammaproteobacteria > Burkholderiales > Burkholderiaceae_C > LMDS01. Next base: position 8,014 of record JBDUAG010000137.1, read on the forward strand.
CGGCGAGATCTACGTCGATCTGGCGCTGCCGATGACCGAGCCGGCGGGTGCGCATTGCGGCACCTGCAGCGCCTGTATCGACGTGTGCCCGACGCAGGCCATCGTCGGCCCGTACCGGCTCGACGCGCGGCGTTGCATCTCCTACCTGACGATCGAGCACGCCGGGCCGATCCCGCTCGACCTGCGGCCGCTGATCGGCAACCGCATCTACGGCTGCGACGACTGCCAGCTCGTCT
>JBDUAG010000138.1:0-8211 GCA_040004785.1 Burkholderiales bacterium
CGCTCGACAGCCACAGCACTTTCCTGTTCGACAAGATCAACTTCCTGATGAACGCCACCGTCGGTTTCATCAACATCAACCAGAACAAGATCATCAAGATCTTCTCGGTCGCCAGCGTCGCGCTGCTGCCGCCGACCTTGATCGCGAGCATCTACGGCATGAACTTCAAGGCCATGCCCGAGCTCGACTGGCGACTCGGCTACCCGTTCGCGATCGGGTTGATGATCGCGTCGGTGGCGGCGCCCCTCATCTACTTCCGGCGCAAGGGCTGGATGCGGTAGTCCTCGTCAGGCGTGCTGCAGGGTGAACTGCATGACGCTGGTGTTGCCGGTCGCGAAGGCCGCCTCGCAGTACGCGAAATAGAACTCCCAGATGCGCATGAAGCGGGTGTCGAAGCCGAGCTTGCGCACGGACGCATCGGCACTCAGGAAGCTTGCGTGCCAGCGACGCAGCGTTTCGGCGTAGTCGAGGCCGAAGTCCAGTTCGTTGACCACACGCAGGCCGGCCTTCGCGGCGGCAGCGCGGAACGCGCTCGGGCTCGGCAGCAGGCCACCGGGGAAGATGTACTGCTGGATGAAGTCGGTGGATTTCACGTAGCGCTCGAACAGGTCGTCACGAATCGTGATGCTCTGGATGCAGGCGCGGCCGCCGGGCTTGAGCTGCTTCTTGAGCGTCTCGAAGAAGCTCGGCCAGTATTCACGCCCGACGGCCTCGAACATCTCGATCGAGGCGATCGCGTCGAACGGGCCGTCGCTTCCGGCGTTCAACTCGCGGTAGTCCTGGTAGCGCAGGTCGCCGGGCAGGCCGGCGGCGTTCAGGCGCTGCTGCGCCCAGGCGAGCTGCTCGTCGGAGAGCGTCACGCCGGTCACGGTCGCACCGAAGTCGCGTGCCGCGGATTCGGCCAGCGCGCCCCAGCCGCAGCCAATCTCCAGCACGCGGTCGCCGGGCTTCACATCGCATTCGTTCAGGGCGCGCCGCACCTTGGCCCATTGCGCCTGCACCAGATCGCCGTCGCGTGTGCCGTCGAACCAGGCACTGCTGTAGTTCATCGTCGGGTCGAGCCAGAGGCGGTAGAACTCGTTGCCGAGGTCGTAGTGGGCATGGATGTTCTTCTTGCTGCCGCGCCGGGAGTTGCGGTTGAACAGATGCTTCGCGCGGTACAGCAGCGAACCCCACCAGGTGCCGTAGACGACAGCCTCGACCTCGTCGCGGTTTGCGATGAACAGCGTCAGGAGCTTGGTCAGGTCGGGTGTGCTCCAGTCGCCCTGGACGTAGCTTTCGGCGAACCCGATGTCGCCCGACCTGAGCGCCGCGGCGCACGGGTTCCAGTTGCGCAGCCGGATCGCGGCGCGCGGTTCGAGGTCGTGGCCGAAGTTCAGCGCGCTGCCATCGGGCAATTGCACCGTCAGCGAACCGTGCTTCAGGTTCTTCGTCAGGCCGAACACCACGCGCGCGGCGGCCGGCGCCGAATCGAAGACGTGGGGCGGGTTCAGAAGGCTGCTGCTCATGGGCGGGATGCTTTTCGCTGAGACGATCGGGTGATGAAGCTCGAAGGCGGTTCGGGCTTGCGGAAGAAGGGCACGCGCTTGCTCCACAGCTTGAGCGCCTGCCAGTGGATGCGCGCGATCACGCCGAGCGTCATCAGCGGCATGCCGAAGAAGGCGGCGCGCGTGCTCGCGGCGGTGACGGCTTGCAGCAGGCCCGACAGGCTGGTTCGGATCAGCAGGCCCTCGTCGTCATGGTGATCGATGCGCGCCACGATGCGCTGGTGTGCATCGCTGTGCATGAAGCGGAAACGGTAGCTGCCGTTGACGGCGCAGAACGGCGAGACGGGAAAGACCTTGGTCGCGCGCAGTTCGCTGCCGAAGCCGAGATCGGGGCCGGCCAGCAGGTAGCAATGTCGTTCACCGAAGGTGTTGTTGACCTCGACGACGATGGCCGCGAGTGAGCCATCCGCGCGGTGGCAGTACCAGAAGCTGACGGGTTTGAAGGTGAAGCCGAGCACGCGCGGGTAGCACTGCAGCCACACCTCGCCAGCGGCGTCCGCGATGCCTTCGCCGGCCAGCAGCTCGTCGACCCACGCCAGGCTGTCGGCGCGGCCGTCGCCGTGATCGCGGTCGAAGAAGCTGATCAGGCCGAAGCGATTTCGTGGCAGTGCTCCACCCGATGCCGCTCGCAGGCTGCGCATCGGCAACATCAGGAAGTAGGTCGGGTAGACGAAGCGGTTGCGCGCCGGCCGCAGGCGGGTGTGGCGCACTTCGCCGACGCCGATCTGCGCGGTGTGCGTCATCACGCCGCCTCCGCGAGGCGATCGACGGACCAGGCGGCACGCAAGCCGGCGCACACGGCCAGACCCGACATCAGCCCGTCTTCATGGAAGCCGTAGCGCGTCCAGGCGCCGGCGAACCAGGTATGGTGGCGGCCCTGCAGTTCGGGCAGGCGTTGCTGAGCGGCGATCGCGGCCACGTCGAACACGGGGTGCACGTAGTCGAACTCGGCGTGGATCGTCTCAGTGCGCGGTTCGCGCGCCGGGTTCAGCGACGCCACCAACGGTGTCTTGAACGGGAGCGGCTGCAGCCGGTTCAGCAGGTAGTGCAGGCACACGGTCGCCTGGTCGCGGGTGTCGTCAGTGGCCCGCTCGTAGTTCCAGGCCGCCCACGCGAGACGGCGGGTCGGCAGCAACGAGGCGTCGGTGTGCAGCACCGCGCGGTTGCGGTGGTAGCGGATCGCGCCCAGCACCGCCGTCTCGGCCGGGCTCGGGTCGGCCAGCAGCGCGAGCGACTGGTCACTGTGGCAGGCCATCACGACCTCGTCGAAGCGCTCGGTGCCGGCGGCGGTGCTGACGAGCGCCGCCGGGCCGCCGCTGCTGAACGGCCGGCGCACGCGCAGCACCGGCGTGTTCAGCCGCGCATCCGGGATCGCCTCCAGCATCTTGCGCACGTAGGTGCGCGCCCCGCCGCGCACCGTGTACCACTGCGGCCGGTTCGCGACCTGGAGCAGGCCGTGGTTGTGGCAGAAGCGGAGCATGGTCGCGACTGGGAAGCGCAGCATCTGATCGACCGGGCACGACCAGATGCAGCCGATCATCGGCAGAAAGTACCAGTCGCGAAATTCTGTGCTGAACCGATGCTGCCCCAGGAAGTCGCCGATCGGCTCGTCGAGTTGCGACGCCTCCCCGCTCTCGGCCAGCGCGGTCGCGAGCTTGTTGAAGCGCAACAGGTCAGCCAGCATGCGCCAGAAGCGCGGGCGCAGCAGGTTGGCGCGCTGGGAAAACACGGTGTTGAGGTCGCGGCCGCTCCATTCCAGGCCTGTGCTCGGCACTTGCACCGAGAACGACATGTCCGATTTCGCGATCTCGACGCCGAGCTGCTCGAACAGGCGCAGCAGATTCGGATAGGTGCGCTCGTTGAGCACCAGGAAGCCGGTGTCCACGCCGTGCGTCTCGCCGTCCAGCGTCACGTCCACGGTGTGCGTGTGCCCGCCGAAATAGTCGCCGGCCTCGAACAATGTGACGTGGGCCTCGTCGCGCAGTCCGTGCGCGACCGACAGACCTGAAATGCCCGAACCGATGATCGCGATGCGGCGCATCGCTGCCTCAGGCCGGAGCGCGCGCTGGATGGCGCGCCCCGGCGGGGATAAGAGTGTTGCGAAGCGTCCCCGGGGGAATCAGGGAGGGAGGAGGGAGGAGATATGCCGCCCGGGGATTGCAGCCGGCCTGCGCCGGTGGCTTCGCAACAAGAAACGTGTCCGCAGATCGCGATGAGGATTGGAGGGGCCCGCGCGCACAGAGTTCCGTGCGCTTCAATGCAACGGAAGGCCAATTGGCGGGAGCATCGACTCGCATGGGAATATGATGTGACTGATTGGTATTAAATATAACCGATCGGTCTACATACGCACGAGGGGGTGATTCGGATGCATGCCCGCGTCACCCGGTCCATCGGCGAACGAAGTGTCATGGGCGCAGACTAGAATCGCGCCGACTACAAGGCCCCGCCATGATCTACCCTGAACTTTTCAAGCAGCTCGAAGCCGTGCGCTGGAACATGGACACCGACATCCCTTGGGACCATTTCGACGCCAGCAAGCTGACCGACGAGCAGGCGCAGACGATCAAGATGAACGCCATCACCGAGTGGGCGGCGCTGCCGGCCACCGAGATGTTCCTGCGTGACAACAAGGACGACGCCGATTTCTGCGGCTTCATGAGCGTCTGGTTCTTCGAGGAGCAGAAGCATTCGCTGGTGCTGATGGAGTACCTGCGCAAGTTCCGCCCCGACCTCGTGCCGACCGAGGCCGAGCTGCGAGAGGTGCGATTCGAGTTCGACCCGGCGCCCGCGCTGGAAACATTGATGCTGCATTTTTGCGGCGAGATCCGGCTGAATCACTGGTACCGCCGGGCCGCCGAATGGCACACCGAGCCGGTCATCCAGGCCATCTACGAAACCCTGGCGCGCGACGAAGCCCGCCACGGTGGCGCCTACCTGCGCTACATGAAGCGTGCGCTGCAGAACTTCGGGGACGAAGCACGCGCCGCGTTCGCCAAGGTCGGCGTGCTGATGGCCAGCGCGCGCCGCACCGCGCAGGCGCTGCACCCGACGAACCTGCACGTCAACGTCAAGCTGTTCCCGCGCGACACGGTGCAGAGCCGGCTGCCAAATCCCGAGTGGCTGGAGAAGTGGCTCGACAAGCAGATCCAGTTCGACGCCGTCTGGGAGACCAAGGTCGTCGAGCGCATCCTGCACAACATGAGCCTGCTGATGGAGCGCAGCTTCGCCAGCGTCCAGGAGCTCAACCGCTTCCGCAAGGAAGTGACGCTCCGGCTCGCCGCGGCCGCTATGCCGGCGCCGAACGCGACCGGTACGAGCTGAGGCACAGCGCGCCGAGCGCGAGCAGCAGCGCACCGAATGCGGTGAACGAGGCGTTGGTGCTGACGATCAGCGCCAGCCCGCCGAGCAGCGCGAACACGCCTGCGGCGATCAGCAGCAGCGGCAGCGCCATGACCGCCTCGACCACGTCGAACGATTCGGCCGCCGGCAGGCCGCTGCGCACGCGCCACGCCTGGCACGCGCGCTCGACCTGCGCGCTGGTCGCCTGCGCCGGGCAGCTGCAGCGGCCGCAGGCCGAGCTGCCCGCTGGGTTGGAGGCCTCGCAGGCCAGGCAGGACCAAGCATAGGGCGTCATGGCGGTGAACCTCTCTGGTGGCGCGTCGCGGCGACCAGTTTAGGCACGAGACTGGCCGTTCAGCCGGCCCTCGCGGCGATGGGCGATGCAGCGCAGGCGACAATCGCGCCATGCCTGCCTCCTTCCTCGACAAGCTCTGCACCCGCGCCGACCTGGCCGTGCGCGTGGAGGCGCTGGTGCAGCCGGTGGTGTTCACGAACGGCGTGTTCGACATCCTGCACCGCGGCCATGTGAGCTACCTCGCGCAGGCGCGCGCGCTCGGTGCAAGCTTGGTCATCGGCCTGAACAGCGACGCCTCCGCGCGCGGCCTCGGCAAGGGGCCCGACCGGCCGCTGAACGCCGAGGCCGATCGCGCCTGCGTACTCGCGGCTCTCGAAAGCGTCAGCCTCGTGACGCTGTTCGACGAGGCCACGCCGGTCGAACTGCTGAAGCTCGTGCGCCCGCAGCTCTACGTGAAGGGCGGCGACTACGACATCGAGGCCCTCGACGAAACGAAATGGGTGCGCAGCTGGGGCGGGGACGCGAAGGCGCTGGCGTTCGTCGACGGCTATTCGACGTCCGCCTTGGTGGCCCGCATCCGCAGCTGACGCGCCGGGTACGCGACCGTGCGCTCGGCCCAGTGCATGAAGCGCCCGGCTTCGCGCGAGGTTTCCTTGCGCAGGTGCGCGATCAGCGCCTCGTCGCTGAAGTGCGGCTCCAGCGGCTGGCCGATCATTCGCCAGCCGTTCGGATAGGTCAGGGCGAGCGCGCCATCGCTGGCCGCGAAGCCGACGATGCGGCGCACATCCGCCGCGCGCACCCAGCGCACGTGCGTGTCGTCCTCGATCACCTGCACCGGCGTGCCGTGGAACACGTAGTGCCGGCCTTCGAGCGGGCGCCAGACCAGGGCGCGGGTCTGGTGTCGCATGTCGCTCATCAGGTCGATCAGCGGCTTGGCAAGCAGCACGCCATACAGCGTCGCCGTGAAGACCAGCGACACCGGCCCGAAGATGCGCCAGAGAAACCAGGTGGCCGCGATGCACAGCGCGAGCCGCCAGGCCAAGCGCGCGAGGGCCGTGTTCACGTCTTGCGGTTCACCAGCACGATGCCCGCCGCCACCGCGATCAGCGCGATCACGAGCCGCGTCGTGATCGGCTCGCCCAGCAGCAACGCGCCCAGCACCAGCCCGAACACTGGTGTCAGCAGCGTGAACGAGGCGAGCCGCGTCGCCGGGTAGTGGCCTATCAGCCAGAACCAGAGCAGGTAGCTGAACGCGGTGACGATGACCACCTGGAACGCCAGCGAACCCCACGCCAGCGCCGACAACGTGGCCGGCAGCCGGCCGCCCGCCACGAGCGCGGCCAGCGTCAGCATCGCACCCGAAACGGCGAGCTGGTACAACAGCGTCTTCTCGGCCGAGGCGCTCGAAAGCCGGCTGCCGCGGATCGCCAGCGTCGTTGCGCCCCACAGCACGCCGGCGACGACGCCGAGCGCATCGCCGAGCAACTGGCGCGGCCCAGCCGCCGGCGCGTTGAAGCCTTCCTCGAACGCCCACGCGACGCCGGCGAACGCGATCGCCAGGCCGATCACCTGACCGCGCGCCAGGCGCTCGCTGCGCGCGATAAACGGCATGCCCAGTGCCACCACGAAGGGCGAGATGTAGATGAACACGACCATGCGCGACGCGGTCGTGTACTGCAGCCCGATGAAGATGCACAGGAACTCGAGGCCGAACAACGCGCCTGCGAACAGCCCGCCCGGCAGCGTGCCATCGCGCACGAACATCGGGATGCCGCGCACGCGCGCCCACAACCACACCAGCAGTGCGCCGCCGGTCGAGCGCGCCGCGGCCTGCCACAGCGCCGGCACCTCGGGCATCGCGACCTTCGCCGCGACCTGGTTCAGGCCCCACAGGAAGCAGCAGAACACGAGCGTCGAGACCGCGAGTGCGTCGAGGTGGGTTTTGCGTTCGGTCATGTGACGGTTCGACGTCGCAGCGCCAGCGCGATGAGTGCACACAGCGCGCCCGCGAGTGCACCGGTGGTGTGGACGATGGGGGCGATTGCGATATCCCAGCCCTCCGGATGGCGCACGGTGTTGCCCCACGGCGATTCGCTCAGCAGCTTGCCGACGAAGCCGATCGCGACCAGCGCGCCGACCCAGCGCTGTGCCCGCGTGCGGCCGGTGGCCAACACCCAGACGACGATCGCCGCGACGCCGGCGTGCACCACGCCCGAGAGGCCGCCATAGTGCAGCAGATCGGGTTTCACCAGCAGGCCCAGGTGCGTCAGCGGCCAGGCCGCGAGCCAAGCCCAGGCGAGGCGCGCCGGCACCATCGCGGCGACGCCGTAGAGGCCCGCCAGTGCGATGCCGGCGAGGTTGCCGGCCAGATGCGCGCTGCTGTAGTGCACGCCGACGGCGCTGAACGCGCGCCAGGGTTGGGTGAACGCAAGTGCGGGTTGCCAGTCGATCGCTTCACGCGGGGCGCGCCAGCCCGCGAGTGCGCAGGCTCCGAAGAACACGGCGACACCGACCCACGCCGCGTACGGCCGGCTCGCGCGAGAGCTCACGTGGCCGGGCTGCCGAACACCGCGCGCCACAGCGCGAGCACCGCATCGCGATGCCCGGCCATGGCGGCCATCGCGTCGGGCTCGACCTGCGTCGGCTGCTCGTCGAGGCGCGCCCGGTGCTGCGCGCGGCGGAGCTCGCGGTAGGCGTCCGCCGCGGCGTCGCCGATCGGCTCGGGCAGCAGGCCATAGCGCTGTGCGCGCTGCAGCAGCGCGATGTTGCCGACATCGTCGAGCAGGCCGGCATGCACCGAGCCCTGCGACAGCACGAGGTACTGGACCGCGAACTCGGCGTCCATCATGCCGCCAGCGCTGTGCTTCACGTCGAAGCGTCTGCCGCGCACCGGGTGCGCGTTGCGCACCTTCTCGCGCATCGCGACGACTTCCGTGCGCAGCGCCGCGGCATCGCGCGGCGCGCACAGCACGGCGCGGCGCACCGCGTCGAAGCGCGGCTCCAGCGCGCGCCAGCCGGCGCACCAGC
>JBDUAG010000139.1:0-8133 GCA_040004785.1 Burkholderiales bacterium
TGGCCAACAAGCACAAGAACAACCGCGACCCGAAGAACTGGAAGGGCTTCAAGTTCGCGATCCCGTTCGAGTATTCGATGCACAACTTCCTGTTGCGCTACTACCTCGCCGAGGCCGGGCTGAACCCCGACGCCGATGTGCAGCTGCGGGTGGTGCCGCCGCCCGAGATGGTGGCCAACCTGCGCGCCGGCAACATCGACGGCTTCCTCGGGCCGGACCCATTCAACCAGCGCGCGGTCTTCGATGAGATCGGCTTCATCCACATCCTGTCGAAGGACATCTGGGACGGCCACCCATGCTGCGCCTTCGGCGTCAGCGAAGAGTTCATCAAGCAGAACCCCAACACCTTCGCGGCGCTGTACCGCTCGGTACTGAGCGCCGCCGCGATGGCGCGCGACCCGAAGAACCGTGAGCTGATCGCGAAGGTGATCGCGCCGGCCGCCTACCTGAACCAGCCCGAGGTCGTGCTGAACCAGGTGCTGTCGGGCAAGTTCGCCGATGGCCTCGGCGGTGTGAAGAACGTGCCCGACCGCACCGACTTCGACCCGGTGCCGTGGCAAAGCATGGCGGTCTGGATGCTGACGCAGATGAAGCGCTGGGGCTACATCAAGGGCGACGTCAACTACAAGCAGATCGCCGAGCAGGTCTTCCTGCTGACCGACGCGAAGAAGCAGATGAAGGCGCTCGACCAGAAGGTGCCCGAGGGCGCCTACCGCAAGTACAAGGTCATGGGCAAGGAGTTCGATGCGGACAAGGCCGAGGACTACGCGAAGAGCTTCGCGATCAGCAGGATGGCCTGAGGCGATGAACGCCAGCACGCGCCTGAACCTGCGCGCGGCCATCGTGTCCGTCGTCATCCTGATGCTGTTGCTCGCGGTGTGGCACGTCGCGACACGGCCGGTGGGTGCCGCGGCGGCAGCCCCGCTCACGCCCGAGGAGATCGAGTACCAGAAGATGCTCGGCAAGGATCCATCGGCAGGCGGGAAGCAGAACAACGGCTTTCCGACTTTGACGCAGATGCGTGAGACGGTGGTCGCGAATCTCGCGCACCCGTTCTACGACAACGGCCCGAACGACAAGGGCATCGGCATCCAGCTCGGCCACTCGCTGGGGCGCGTCGCGCTGGGCTTCGGCCTGGCGGCGCTGGTCGCGATCCCGCTCGGCTTCGTGATCGGCATGAGCCCGTTGATGTACCGCGCGCTCGATCCGTTCATCCAGGTGCTCAAGCCGATCTCGCCGCTGGCGTGGATGCCGCTCGCGCTCTACACGATCAAGGACTCGTCGATCTCGGGCATCTTCGTGATCTTCATCTGCTCGGTCTGGCCGATGCTGCTGAACACCGCGTTCGGCGTCGCCGGCGTGCGGCGCGAGTGGCTGAACGTGGCGAAGACATTGGAAGTGACGCCCTTGCGCACCGCCTTCGAGGTGATCCTGCCCGCCGCCGCGCCGACCATCGTGACCGGCATGCGCATCAGCATGGGCATCGCGTGGCTGGTGATCGTGGCGGCCGAGATGCTGGTCGGCGGCACCGGCATCGGCTACTTCGTCTGGAACGAGTGGAACAACCTGTCGCTGACCAACGTGATCTTCGCGATCCTCGTGATCGGTGTGGTCGGCATGGTGCTGGACCTGCTGTTCGCGCGCTTGCAGAGAGCGGTGTCGTATGCCGACTGACGCGCCATTCCTGCGGATCGAAGGTCTCGCGAAAACCTACGCAGGTTCCGGCGATCCCGTCTTCGACAGCGTCAACTTCGGCATCACCAAGGGCGAGTTCGTCTGCATCATCGGCCACTCGGGCTGCGGCAAGACGACGATCCTGAACGTGCTCGCGGGGCTGGAGCAGTCGAGCGCCGGCCACGTGTTCATGGACAACCGCGAGGTCGCCGGGCCGGGGCTGGAGCGCGGCGTCGTGTTCCAGGGCCACGCGCTGATGCCGTGGCTCACGGTGCGCAGGAACATCGCGTTCGCAGTGCGCAGCCGCTGGCCGGATTGGTCGGCCGCGCAGGTCGACGCGCAGGTCGAGAAGTACGTGAGCCTCGTCGGCCTGGCTGGCGCGATCGACAAGAAGCCGTCGGCGCTGTCGGGTGGCATGAAGCAGCGTGTCGGCATCGCGCGCGCGTTCGCGATCGAACCCAAGATGCTGTTGCTCGACGAACCGTTCGGCGCACTCGATGCGCTGACGCGCGGCACCATCCAGGACGAACTGCTGCGCATCTGCGCCGAGACGCACCAGACGGTGTTCATGATCACGCACGATGTCGACGAGGCCATCCTGCTCGCCGACACCATCCTGCTGATGAGCAACGGCCCGCAGGCGCGCATCGCCGAGGTCGTGCGCAACACGATGTCGCGCGACCGCCAACGCGCCTCGCTGCACCACGACCCGCAGTACTACCGCATTCGCAACCACCTGGTCGACTTCCTGGTGGTGCGCTCGAAAGACTTGTCGCATGGCAAGGCGCCCGCCGTGCCGCCGGTCGTCGAACCGGGGCTGACGGCGGACGAACCCGCACTCGCAACTTGAACACCCACTGGAGAACAACGTGAACCGCAATGACGTGACCGAAATGATCATCGAGGCCAAGGTGAAGAAGGGCCTCAAATGGGAAGACGTGGCCAAGAAGGTCGGCCTCAGCAAAGAATGGGTGACGGCCGGCTGCCTGGGCCAGATGACCTTCGATGCGAAGCAGGCCAAGATCATCGCGAAGATCTTCGCGCTGCCGGCCGAGGCCGAGAAGTGGCTGCAGGAAGTGCCGTACAAGGGGTCGTTGCCGACGGCTGTGCCGACCGACCCGCTGATCTACCGTTTCTACGAATTGATCAGCGTCTACGGCACGACCTTCAAGGCGCTGATTCACGAAGAGTTCGGCGACGGCATCATGAGCGCGATCGACTTCAAGATGGACCTGAAGCGCGAGGCCGACCCCAAGGGTGATCGCGTCAGCATCGTGATGTCGGGCAAGTTCCTGCCTTACAAGACCTACTGAGCCTGACACGCTGCGCGTGCAGCCTCAGTTTCGCCGCGTTCGAGCGTCACCCTTCGGGAGACGCTCAACTTGGCGGCGCGGGCGCTGACGCGCTCGTGCTCATGCAGCGAGGTGGGGGTGTTTGGCGCGGATGGCGCTGAGTGTGGCTTCGAGCCGTGCGGTTTGCTCGCTGCCTTGGTACTGCGTCATGCGCAGTACTGCGGCTGTGTCGGCCCCGATGGTCCAGTGGCCGTCCGCCACCGGCAAACCGTGCACGGTGAACGGCATCGAGCCGGTCTTGATCTGCAGCGGAACTGACTTCGGCGCAAAGCGCATCGCCCCGTCGCCGAGGATCGCGCTCGCGATCGCCAGCGCCTGGCGCGAGATCGGTTCGATGTAGCGCTGCGCGCGGCCTTCGATGCTGGCGCAGTCGCCGAGCGCGTGGATGTGCGGGTCGCTGCTGCGCAGCGTCGCGGTATCGACCGCGATGCCGCCCGCATCGACCGCCAGGCCGGCGCTGTGAGCGAGTTGGCCAGGCGTGTGCAGGCCGGTGGCGGCGATCACCTGATCGGCCTCGAAGGTCTGACCGCAGGCGGTTGTCACGCAGATCATGCCGTCGTAGCGCTGCACGCTCGCGACTTGCACGTTGCCGACGAAGCGCAGCGGCAATCCCTGCCAAGATTCGAGCAAGCGTTGCGACGCGAGCGCCGGCAACTGCGCGGCCAGCGGTCGCCCCTGCACGTCGAGCAAGGTGATGCCGTGGCCTTCGAGCGCGAGGTCGTTGGCCAGTTCGCTGCCGACCAGTCCAGCGCCGACGATCACGACGTGGCGGCGTTGGCGGCCGAGCGCCGCGCGCAGCCGCTGGTAGGCGGCTAGGTCGTTGATGCGCCAGCACAGGTCCGGCGGCAGCGTGGCGACAGAGCGCGGCGCGGCGCCGTGTGCGAGCACCAGGTGGCGGTAGCGCAGCGTGCCGCGTGTCGTGCGCAGTTGGCGCGCGCCGGCCGAGATGCTGATCGCGTGCGTGTTCGTCAACAGCCGCACGCGCAGCCGCTGGGCCGCTTGGGCCGCGCTCTCGCGCACCAGCCGCTCGGGTGCGATCTCGCGCGCGCAGGCGACCGACAGCGTCGGCTTGTCGTAGATGTCACCTGCGCACGCGCTGACGACGGTGATGGGCACGTCGGCATCGAGTTCGCGCAGCGCCTGCGCGGTCTGCCAGCCGGCGCGACCGGCGCCGACGATCACGATGCCTGCACCGTGGCGCGAGGCGCGAGGTTGCGCCGTGCGTGCGTTCACATTGGCTCGGCGTGGCATGGGTTGCGCGTCATGCGGTTCGAAATCGGCCTTGGTCACGCCACACAGCGGGCAGTCCCAGTCGTCTGGGATGTCTTCAAAGCGCGTGCCCGGTGCGAGCCCGCTGTCGGCATCGCCTTTCGCCTCGTCGTAAATCAGCCCGCAGGCCTTGCAGATGAACTGCCGCCACGCCAGCGCAACGACCGTGGCACTCATGCCGGCATCGCCGGTGTGCTGAGTCGCGCGATCTCCTTGCGCAGGTGCTTGATCGCCGGCGTGACGATCGCGACGAAGTGCGATTCGCGCACTCGACGTTGCACCGGCGATGTCATCAGGTAGCCGCGCGCGCCCGCGTGCAGCAGGGCCGACTGGGCCGCGCGCAGCGCGAGTTCGGAGGCATGCGCACGGGCATCCAGCACGTCGATCAGGAACGTGGTGTCGGTGCCGAACGGCGTGCGCGCGAGCGCCATCGTGCGCTCGGTCAGCGCGTCGAGTTCGTTCTGCAGATCATCGGGCCGGTCGTCGAGAAATTCGTTGACGTGGCCGAGCTGGCGCTCCACCGTCCACATCGAATCGATCGCGCCCTGCGCCACGCCCAGGCCCATGCCGCATTGCAGCAGGATGAACGCAGCGCGGATGCGGCCGATGAACGGGCGCACCGGGTCGGCGACCAGATCGGCGGCGCCGATGAAGTGATCGGTCAGCCGCACCGCCCAGGTGTTGGTGCCTTCCATCGCCGAGAACGACGGGCAGTTGCGCAGCTCCACGCCGGGGGCGTCGCAGCGAACGATGAACATGATCTCGCGCGCCGCGGGGCCGCCTTCGACCGCGGCCACCGCGCCGAAGTAATGATCGGGCCCGAGGTTGCTGACCCACGGCAATGTGCCGTTGACGAGGTAGCCGCCAGCCACCTCGCGCGCCCGCAGCAGCAAGGTCTCGATGCCCGCGAAGGTCTTCATCGGATTGCTCATGCCGGTCGCGCCCAGCGTGCGCGCAGTGGCGTGGTCGTGCAGCGCGACGCCCATCAGAGCCGGGTTGCCCGACTCCTCCATGTAGAGGCCGCACACGTCATGGCACCACATCATGAAGCCGGTCGCGCCGCAGACGCGCGAGACCTCGGTGATGGCCTGGATCGCCGCGCCGTAGTCACGCTCTCCATCCAGCGCGAGGTGGGCCCGGAAGGCGCCGACCTCGCCCAGGCGCACCAGCACGCTCTCGGGATAGACGCCACGGCGATCGATGTCGTCGGCCAGTTCGGCGAGCGCGCCGTCGGCGACGCCACGCACCGCGTGCAGCATCGCTTCGGCGGCGCTCGGTGGCGCGGCGAGAGGGTTGTCGAGAACGGCGGACACGCGGGCTCCTCGGTTCAGGCTAGGGCGATCTGGAATGCGATAGGGTTGCGCATGCTGTTGGCCACCGGCGAATACATGTTCGCGTGCTGCACGATTTCATCGAGCACCTCGCGCGGCGCGTCGCCCTCGATCTCGACCCTCACGCGGATCGCCTGGAAGCCCATCTCCGGCGGCAGCTTGGCCGCACCGCCGGCACCCCACGCGGCCGGGTTGCCGATATCGCCTTCGAGAAAGAGTTCGAGCTTGCTGATCGTGACCTGCCGCAGCGTGGCGACCGCCGTGATGCCGACGGCGAGGCAGCCCCCCAGTCCCGACAGCACGATCTCGCCGGGGGCAGGTGCGGTGTCCTGGCCGAAAAGATGCAGCGGCTCGTCGACCACCACCGCTGCGTGTTGGCCGACGTAGCTCAGCGAGCGGTACTGGCCCTCCATCACCGTGTGGACCTTGTTGGTGCCGCGCGAGGCCGGATTGTTGCGACCCTTCTCGGCAAAGGCCAGCAGGCCCTCACGGTCGATCGGGCGCAGCGAGGTCGTGACGGTGGCTGGCGTGTCGAGGATGGCGGACATGAGTCGTGTCTCCGTGAATTGTTCTGCGTGCAGATCAGGCGGTCATCGCCAGCTTCGGCGCGCTCGTGGCGAACGGCAGCCCGGATTCGATCGGCAGCGCCGGATCGCGCGACCATTCGTTCCACGAGCCGAAGTACATCCGCACGTCTTCGAACCCGGCCTGCTTGAGCGCCAGGAAGGTGTTCGATGCGCGCGCGCCCTTGAAGCAGTAGAGGTAGACCGTGTCGTCGGCGGAGATGCCGGCCGTCGCGGCCTCGGCCTTCACCTCATCGGGTGACTTGATCATCGGGCCCATCGCCGACGGCTTCATGAAGCGATACCACTCGACCCACTTCGCGCCGGGGATGCGGCCCTTGCGCGGCGCGAAATCCTTGCCATAGGGCGAGGAGCTGTCGCCGATCCACTCGTCGATGTCGCGCACGTCGAGCAGCACGGTGTCGGTTCCGAGGGCGGCGAGCATGTCGTCTTTCGTGAGCATCACGTCGGCCATCGGCAGCTCGGGGAAGGTTGCCGGCTGCGGGGTGACGGCCTCGGTGGAGGTGGGCAGGCCCGACGCCTTCCAGGCCGAGAAGCCGCCGTTCAGCACCTTGATCTTCGGGTAGCCGAGCCACGTCAGCAGGTAGTAGCCGCGGCACGACTGGCCATAGCCGCTGTTCAGTGCGTCCTCGTAGAACACCGCGGTTTCCTTGCCGGAGAGGCCGGCGGCGCCGAGGTGTTTGGCGAAGGTGCTCTTCAGTTCGTTCAGGCCTTCGACCGACGAGGTGGCGAGGAAGGTGAAGACCTCGCGCACGTTGACCGCGCCGGGGATGTGGCCGGCCGCATAGGTGTCGGCATCGCGGGTGTCGATCAGCACGATCGGCTCGCTCTTCATCAACGTGTCGAGTTCGGCGGCGGAAATGAGGACGGCAGGTGAGGTCATGGCAGCGCTCCGGGGTTGCAGGTGGGGTGGGTGCCCTCTCTTTCGCAACGCCTGTGCCAGATCCGGCCTCGGTGTGGCGATCGTCGGCAAACCCGCGCCGGTGCTGGGTTTACGGGGAATTCGGCATGGCGTGCGCGGGCTGCGAGCCTGTGGATCACGAACTCAATGTCGACAATTTGTCGCCATTGAGTTCGGTGGTTCTGAGCGGCAAGCGCGCGCTCGGGCGTTGAACTACGGCTGCTCCAGCTTCCGCAACCGATACCCGAACTGCCGCGGTGTGAGCCCGAGCGACTGCGCCGCCCGCGACTGGTTGCCACCGTGCCGCACCAGCGCCTGCCGCAGCTGATGCGCGCTGTGCGAATGCAGCGCGCGGTACTCGCGCACCAGCGGCGCCGCATCGCCGACGCCTGCCGCGGCAGGCGCGACCATCTCGGGCACTCGCTCGGCCGCGGCCTGCGGCAGAAACCGCTCGACCTCGGCCTTCGATGCCAGCGTGCCGTCCGTCAGCAACACCAGCCGCTCGATCACGTTCGCGAGCTCGCGGATGTTGCCTGGCCACGGGTGCGCCTCCAGCGCATCGAGTGCGGCCGGTGAGAGGTAGACGTTGCGCTGGTTCGCCTGGTTCGTGCGGTTCAAAAAGTGCAATGCCAGCGGCCGGATGTCCTCGCGGCGCTCGGCCAGCGAGGGCAGGCGGATCGGGATGACGTTGAGGCGGTAGAACAGATCGCGCCGAAACTGGCCGCGCGCCACCTCGACCGACAGATCGCGATTTGTCGCCGCGACCAGCCGCACGTTCACCGGCATCTCGCGCTTGCCGCCCAGCCGCACGATCGTGCCCTCCTGCAACGTGCGCAGCAGCTTGGTCTGCATCAGCAGCGGCAGCTCACCGATCTCGTCGAGAAAGATCGTGCCGCGGTCGGCCTGCTCGAACCACCCGGCGCGCGCGATGTTGGCGCCGGTGAAGGCGCCGCGTTCGTGGCCGAACAGTTCGGACTCGAACAGCGTGTCGGGGATCGCCGCGCAGTTCACCTTGATGAACG
>JBDUAG010000140.1:0-8121 GCA_040004785.1 Burkholderiales bacterium
TGCCGACGACCATCACCTGCTGCAGGATCAGCGAGAAGTTCTGCACCGACAGGAAGCGGTCGCTCTGCGTGGCGAAGAACCCGACCGCCAGCACCAGCGCGATCAACGGGCCGAGTGTCGAGATGGGCGGCAACTTCGAAGGCGCGGGTGTGCTCATGATGGCTCCGTGGGGTTGAGGCGCCGCCGCTTACTTGTTGCCCCAGCACAGGTCCGTGCCGATCTTGGTGTCCTTGCTGTCGACGCCGGCCATCGGCTTGTCGGTGATCAGCGTGACGCCGGTGTCGGTGTAGCCCTTCGCCTTCTTGCCGCCCTTGGCGTACTCGACGCCGGCCTCGACGCCCATCGAGGCCATCTTCAGCGGGTATTGCTGCGAGGTCGCGGCGATCATGCCGGCTTTCACGTTCTTGACGCCGGCACAGCCGCCGTCGACCGAGACGATGATGACGCCCTTTTCCTTGCCCGCGGCCTTCAGCGCCTGGAAGGCACCCGCCGCGGCCGGCTCGTTGATCGTGTAGACGAGGTTGATGTCGGGGTTCTTCTGGAGGCAGTTCTCCATCGCCGTCTGTCCCTTGGCCTGGTCACCGAAACTGTCGGCCATGCAGACGATTTCGGCGGTCTTGCTGAGTTCGTTGCTCTTCGCGTCCAGCGCCTTCAGGCCGAAGCCCGACATGAAGCCATTGTGGCGTTGCGCACCGACCGGGTGGCCGGGGAACAGGTCGAGCGTGGCGATCTTGGCGGGCTTGCCCGCCATCGCGGCCTTGGCGTACTTGCCGATCAACTCGCCGGCGGTGTAGTTGTTGGTGGCGAACAGCGCGTCGGTGGCCTCCATCGGATCGGTCGGGCTGTCGAGCGCGATGAACATCACGCCTTGCGCCTGCGCCTTCTTGATCGCCGGCACGATCGCCTTCGAGTCGTTCGGCGTGATCATGATGGTCTTGGCGCCGCCGGCGATCATGTTCTCGATCGCGGTGACCTGGCCGGCGTTGTCGCCGTCGGCCTTGCCCGCAGCGCTCAGCAGTTTGGCGCCCTTGGCGGTGGCCGCGGCCTGCGCGCCCTCCTTCATCTTCACGAAGAACGGGTTGGTGTCGGTCTTGGTGATCAGGCCGATCACCGGTGCGTCGGCGGCGATCGCGGCAGCGCTCAGGGCGGCCAACGTCAGCGCAGACAGGGCAAGGCGGGTGAAGGAAGCAGTGGTGGTCATGGCAGGTCTCCGGTGGGTGTTTCTGGGTTGGTGTGCCTTCATTGTCGGTACTTTCATTTAATAAATCAACTTGATTTATTAATGGAAAACCCGGATATTCGCCGCCGCGAGATGGCGCGAAGCTGCCGCCATCATTCGCGCGTGCCGAGTGCGTCGCGCCGATGAAAAACCGTGGAGACCGAGATGCTGATGATCTGTGGGGAGGCCCTGCTGGACGTGTTCCAGGGCGATGCAACGCGCACCGGCATGGCGCTGGATGCGAACGTCGGTGGCTCGCCGTTCAACCTCGCGGTCGGCCTGGCGCGCCTCGGCCAGCCCGCCGCCCTCTTCACCGCGATCTCGACCGGTTTTGCCGGCGAGCGACTGATGCGCACGCTCGTCGATGAGGGCGTCGACACGCAAGCCGTCGCGCGCCTCGGCGCCCCGACGACGCTGAGCCTGATCGGCCTCGACGCGCTGGGCGTGCCCTCTTACGCCTTCTACGGCGACGGCTGCGCCGACCGACTGGTGACGACCGAGGATCTGAAGCGCGTGCCGGCCGAGCTCACGCTCGTCAACCTCGGCTCCTACGCCACCGTCGTCGAGCCGGTGGCGGCGATGCAGCGCGCGCTGGTCGAGCGCGAACGGGCGCGCGGCGCGGCCGGTGCACTGATCGCCTACGACCCGAACATCCGCCTCAACGTCGAACCCGATCTCGCACGCTGGCGCGCGCAGCTCGACTGGATGCTGCCGCGCACCGACCTGCTCAAGGTCAGCGAAGAGGACCTCGCGCTGATGCAATCCGGCACCTCGCTGGACGACTTCGCCACGAACGCGCTGGTGCGCGGCGTCAAGCTCGTCGTCGTGACGCGCGGCGCCCAGGGCGCGATCGGCTGGAACGCGCAGGGGCGCGTCGGGATCGACCCGGTCAAGGTCACGGTGATCGACACGGTCGGCGCCGGAGACACGTTCCAGGCGGCGCTGATCACCTGGCTGGCCGAGCATGGCGCGTTGAGTGCGCCCGCGCTGCCGGGGTTGACCCCGGCGCAGCTGCACGACGCGCTCGGCTTCGCGGCGCGGGCCGCGGCGATCACCTGCTCGCGGCGCGGCGCGGACATGCCGCGGCGCGCCGAAGTGAACTAGGACGCGCGATCCCTGAGGTCTCAGCACCCCTGAGACGCGGGGGTGCCGGCCTTGCTGGGCCTTCAAATTGCTTCGTGCCTCGGATCGCCACCCCGTCGTGGTGGTCGCCGGAGCTGCCATGCAAGTCCTGAACACCGCCCGAGACGAAGCCCCCACCGCCACGTCGACCGATGAATCGCTGCGGGATCAGCGCGTCAGCGTCCAGGCGGTGATCATGGCGGGCGGCTCGGGCACGCGCCTGTGGCCGCTCTCGCGCGAGCAATATCCAAAGCAATTCCTCGCGCTGTCGGGCAAGAACACCTTGCTGCAGCAGGCCGTGCTGCGCGGCCGCGGGATCGCCGATCGCGCGCAACCCGGCAGCGCGCCGATGGTCGTCGGCAACGAGGCGCATCGCTTCATGCTGCAGGAACAATTGCGCGAGATCGGTGTGGCCGACGCCTCCATCCTGCTTGAGCCCGCCGGCCGCAACACCGCGCCGGCGCTGACGCTGGCCGCGCTCTGCGCCCGGGAGGGCGGGGAGGATCCCGTGCTGGTGGTCATGCCGTCGGACCAGACGATCACCGACAGCGCCGTGTTCGACGCTGTCGTCCGGCGCGCAGTGGCGATCGCCGCGCAAGGTGCGATCGTGTTGCTGGGCATCGTCGCCGACCGGCCCGAGACCGGCTACGGCTTCATCGCCGTCGAAACGACCGACGCCGCCGGCATGCTGCGTGTCGCAAGCTTCAAGGAAAAGCCCGACGCCGAGACCGCGGTCCGCTACGTCGCCGAGGGCGGCTACTTCTGGAACAGCGGCATCTTCGTGCTGCGCGCCTCGACCTGGCTGGCCGCACTCGAACAGTACCAGCCGGCCATGCTGCAGGCGTGCCGGAATTCCTGGCAGGTGCGCGGCCGTGACGGCAGCTTCGTGCGCCCCGGCGCCGCCGAATTCGCCGCGATCGTGCCCGACTCGATCGACTACGCAGTGATCGAGCGCTGCGTCGGCGGCCGTTGGCCGCTGATGATGCTGCCGCTGGAGGCGGGCTGGTCCGACCTCGGCGTGTGGGAATCGGTCTGGCAGGTCGCCGAAAAGGACGAGCGCGGCAACGCGACCCAGGGCGACGCGATCGTCCACGATTCGAGCAACGTGCTGGTGCACGCGACGAGCCGACTCGTCGGCGTCGTTGGCCTGGAGGACGTGATCGTCGTCGAGACGCCGGACGCCGTGATGGTGACCAGCCGCAGCCAGAGCCAGAACGTCAAGCAGGTCGTCGCCGCGCTGGCCACGCGCGCACGCAACGAGCACCGCTCGCACCGCCGGGTCCAGCGGCCTTGGGGCTGGTACGACAGCATCGACATGGGCCCGCGCTTCCAGGTCAAGCGCATCGTCGTGCGGCCGGGGGCCACGCTCAGCCTGCAGATGCATCACCACCGCGCGGAACACTGGATCGTCGTCTCCGGCACCGCGGCGGTGACCAGCGGCACCGAGACGAGCCTGCTGACCGAGAACCAGAGCACCTACATTCCGCTGGGTCAGGTGCACCGCCTGGCCAATCCAGGGAAGGTCGATCTCGAGATCATCGAGGTGCAATCGGGGAGCTACCTCGGCGAGGACGACATCGTTCGCTTCGAAGACGTCTACGGCCGTGGCTGACGCGAACCGGGCACGAACGGGCTGCCGCACGCAATCCCCCGCTACCTGTCGGCGCTGTTGGTGCACCTGGACCGCCTCGCGATCGGCTTAGCGTTCCAGGCTGCGTGGCATCGGCCCTAAGACCCCGGCACGGTCGCTCTCGCCATCATCGAAGGCAGTCCCGCAGCCACCTCGGCGAAGACGACATCGTGCGTTTCGAGAACGTGTGCGGAAGCGGGGCGATCCGGATCGGCAACACCATCCAGGCGAGGCCCGGCCTGGATGCCCAACAACTTCGTGGCGATGAACGCGTGGATCCTCGACTTGAATGTTTCCGTCGAGAAGCGCTGCGCGTGAGCCCGGATCGCGGCGCGATCCTCGAACTGCGGACCCATCGTCTCGAAGCGCTGGACCGCCGCGACGAGCGCATCGGCGCTCTGATCGTCGAAGAAGATCCCCGTGTGGCCATCGACCACCGTCTCGAGCGCGCCGCCACGGCCGTACGCGATGACCGGCCGGCCCGCCGCCATGACCTCCAGGGGCACGATGCCGAAATCCTCCTGTCCGGGAAAGACGAGTGCGCGACACGCAGAAAAGTGCTCCTGCAACTGCTGCAGTGACGCCCTGCCGGTGAAGATGATGGTCGGCCCTGCAAGCTTCTTGAGCCGCGCGAGCTCGGCGCCATCGCCGATCACGACCAGCTTCTTGTTCATTCGCGAAAAGGCTTCGACCGCGATGTCGACGCGCTTGTACCCGACGAGCTGGCCGGCACAGAGGTAGTAGTCGCCGGTCACGCCCTTGATGTCGAAATCTGTCAGCGACACTGGGGGATGGATGACCTCGGATTTGCGGCCGTAGTACTTTCTGATGCGCTTGGCGACGAAGTCGGAATTCGCAATGAAGGCATCGACGCGCACCGCGGTCGTCACGTCCCATTGCCGCAGCAGCGGCGCGAAGAAGCCGAGCGCGAACCGCGTGATGCGGCCCGAGTTGCGCATGTAGTCCGGATAGAGATCCCAGATGTAGCGCATGGGCGAGTGGCAGTAGCACACGTGTAGCGCATCGGGCCGCGTCACCACGGCCTTCGCCGGGCCCGATTCGCTGGAGATCACGAGGTCGTATTCGCTCAAGTCGAAGTGCTCGAGCGCGAAGGGCATCAACGGCAGCAGCGACTTGTAGTGCTTCCTGCCGCCGGGAAGGCGGTCGATGAACGAGGTGACGATGCGGTGGCGAGCGATCTTCTGCGACACCTCGTCAGGGTCGCAGACGAGCGTGAAGATGTCGGCGTCGGGATAGAGGTCGCACAGTGCCTCGAGCACCTTTTCCCCGCCACGCATCGAGACCAGCCAATAGTGGACGATGGCGACCCGCATCAGAACTCCCTCGCGTGCTTCATCGGAAATTCGCCTGCACGATGTCGTTGAACTGTCGAGCAGCGCGGTCCCAGGAAAAGAGTGCTGCACGCTCGCGGCCCGCGGCGCGAAGGTCGTCGCGTGCCGCGACGGAACCCAGCAACTTGCGCAGCTGGGCCGCGATCGTGGCCGGGTCGGCCGGGTCGCAGTACAACACCGCCGTGCCGCACACCTCCGGCAGAGACGCGCGATCGGAAACCACGACCGGGCATCCGCAATTCATTGCCTCGAGCGGCGGCAAGCCGAAGCCCTCATAGAACGACGGAAAGACAAAGCAGCTGGCATGCTCGAAAAGCGCGCGGATCTGTGCATCGGTGACGTAGCCGGTGGAGATCAGGCGCGGATCGCTGACGCGCGCCTCGGCAAAGATGCGGCTGTTGCCGCCACCGGCGGCCACCAGCAGCAAGTCCGGGTCCTCGAGCAGATGCATCGCCTTCACGATCGCGACCAGATTCTTGTTCGGCGAAGAACTGCCGAGCGCGAGCACGAAGCGCCGGCCGGAGAGCTTGAACTTGTCGATCACCGACACATCCGCAGGCTCGCGGAGGATGTGCTCGCCCCCTTCGCTCACCACCTCGACTCCGCGTGCGCGAGCGCCCAAGAAGCGCGTGAGCTCGTTGGCGCTGAAGCTGGACACGCTCGTCAGCACGCGCGTGCGGCGCGCTATCGCGCCGAGCATCAGGCGATACCATGACCGGAACGCCAATCCGTAGTTCTGCGGGTTCGCGAGCGTCGCGGCATCATGGACGACCACCATCTGCTTCTCGCGGAACATCGGGCCTGTGTTGCACAGGTTGATCAGCGGTTCGTCCGGCGCCATGCGCGCCAGGCTCGATTGCTCCCAGCGCTGGCCGACGCCCGAGCCGGCCCGTTCCAGCGACAACCCGCCCGGCACCTGCCCCACGAGTTCCGCCGCCTCCGGCACGACGACGCGCACCGCACAGCCCGGATCGAGGAGCGCCAGCGAACGCAGCAATTCCTGGGCGAAGCGGTCTACCCCCGTGGCGGAACGGGTCAGGAAGCGGCCGTTGATCAGCATCGCCATGGCGTGTAGCAGAAGTCTGATAGGAGGAACCTGTCAGAGCGCTCGTCGCAGGAATGGCGCACAAGGGGAGGTCGTGAGCTGTGCGAATTCATGGTCTGTGAGAAGCAACATCCAAGCCATTGCGCCGCTTCTTGACCCCCTAATCGAGTGGTGAATCGAGGCCCCGATCATTGGGATCGACGGCCCGGAAATTGCTCGCTTGCGGCAAACCCTTCGACCTCAGACCAACGCGCCCCACCACTCGACAACCACAATGTGAATGCCACTCTTCGCAAGCTTGCGGAGCTTTCCGTCACCCACGCCGCCACGTTCGCGTTTCCGTTCGCCTTTGCCGTGGTTTGCGGGCGGGTACTCGGCGTGCACGACTACGGCATCGTGTCCTTCTATACGGCGCTTACCGGATTTCTCGGCGTGATCATCGAGTTCGGTTTCGACTGGCTCGGGATCCGCGAAGTCACGCATGCGTCCGGGGATTCCAGGCGCCAGCGCGACGTGCTGTCCAACGTGACCGCGGCCAAGTTGTTCATGTGCACGATCACTTCCGTCCTGGCCGGCATCGGCCTGTTCTGGTTGCGCGGATCGAGCCAGACGGCGCTGATCGTCGCGACCGTGGTCTACATGTTCGGCTTCGCGCTGGACGTCAGCTGGTACCTTCGGGCGCTCGAGCGAATGCGGCTGCTGCTGGTGATCACGGTCGTCAGCCGCCTCGCGGGTCTGGCGCTGCTCTGGTCCATCGTCACCCAGTCGGGCGACCTGGTCGAGGCGCTGTGGAGCTATGCCTTCGTCGCGATCGCGAACGCGGCCTTGGGCTGGAGCGTCGTTGTGCACCAGGGTCTGGCGAGCCGCGTGCGGCCCCAGTGGCGCCTTGTCGCGGATCTGTTGCGGCGCGCTTGGGCGATCGTGTTCGGCAATCTCGGCAGTGCGCTGCTGACCAACGGCGGCGTCGCGTTGTTGGGCTTCATCGCGAGCCCCGCCACGGTCGGTGCGGCCAATCTCGCACTGCGCATCAAGATGGCGGGCCAGGCGACGCTGCTTCCCATCAGGCAACTGTCCTATGTGCGCCTGTCGACGCTTGCGCACACCGATCCCGAAGCTGCAGTTCGCATCGGGCGCATCGTGCTGACAGCTGTCCTGGGTGGCGGCACGCTGATCGCGATCGCGGTGTTCTTCGGTGCCGAATGGATCGTTCGCCAGATATTCCAAGGGGACTATCCGATCGTCGTCGGCCTCATCATGCTGCTGGGCCTGAGCGTGCCGATCAATGCCGTGTCCGAGCTGTTCGGCATGCAGTGCCTGATCGCGTTCGGCCGCGAGCGGTCGTACGCCGCGGTCGTCGCGGTCGGTGCCGTGATCTTTTGCGTCCTGCTGTTCACG
This sequence comes from Burkholderiales bacterium, assembly GCA_040004785.1. Classification (GTDB taxonomy): domain Bacteria; phylum Pseudomonadota; class Gammaproteobacteria; order Burkholderiales; family Burkholderiaceae_C; genus LMDS01. The sequence goes on from JBDUAG010000140.1 coordinate 7,764, forward strand.
CTCAAGGGCGGCCTGGCCTACGGCTGGGCGCTCCTCGCCGCCGAATCCTGTGTCGCGGCCATGGCAGGCTTGCGTTTGCGCGCCGTTCTGCGTTCCGAAAAGGGAGCACTCGAATGAATGACACAGCGAGATCCACGCCGGTGGCAGAGCGCCAGCAACTTCCCTGGTGGACGTCTCCGGCGGGCCTGACGATGGGCTTCCTCTTGCCGGTGCTGTTCCTGATCGCCTACGTGGGCGAAGCGAACATCTCCACCGTCACGATCCGCGGCACGCGATTCCTCACGTTGGGCTATATCGAGTTGGCCGCGGTCTTCCTTCTGGTGATCGCACTCGCCGGGTGGGTCGGTGGGCGACTCCG
>JBDUAG010000141.1:0-8083 GCA_040004785.1 Burkholderiales bacterium
CGCGCGCGCTGTCTTCGATCGGCTCGGCGCGGCCGAGCTGGCTGTCGCCGGTGGTCAGGTTCACGACCGAGCCGCCCATCTGGTACATGCCGGCCTCGAAGCTCACGCGCGTGCGCGTGCTCGCCTTCTCGAAGATCATCGCCAGCGTGCGATCGACCAGCGGCGTGTACTTCTCGTAGTTCTTGAAGCGTCGCTTGATCGTCAGCGCGCGCTCGAACAGGTAGGTGTACTCCTCGGCGCGAAGATCCTTGAACTGGAGATAGTGCTTGATCAGGCTCATGCCGGGCTTCATGGTGATTCGGCGACGGTTTCACCCAAGAACGCCTTGATCAGCGGGCACAGGATCGCGACGATCTGTGCCGCTTCATCGGCGCTCAGGATCAACGGCGGCACGAGGCGGATCACCTTGTCGGCCGTCACGCTGAGCATCAGCCCGGCCTCGGCTGCGCGCGTCAGGATCACGCCGCAGGGGCGGTCGAGTTCGATGCCCAGCATCAGGCCCTGCCCGCGAATCTCGGCCACGCCCTTCACGCCCGCGAGCTCGCGCTCCAGGCCGGCCTTGAGCGCGGCGCCGACCGTCGCCGCGTTCGCGAGCAGACCATCCTCCTCCATGATCCGGATGGTCTCGACGCCGGCCCGCATCGCCAGCGGGTTGCCGCCGAATGTGGTGCCGTGGTTGCCCGGCCCAAACACGTTCGCCGCCTTCGGGCCGCAGACCACCGCACCGACCGGAACGCCCGAGCCGAGACCTTTCGCGAGCGGCATCACATCGGGCTGGATGCCGGCCCATTGGTGCGCGAACCATTTGCCGGTGCGGCCCATGCCGCATTGCACTTCATCGAGCATCAGCAGCCAGCCGTTCTCGTCGCAGATGCGGCGCACGGCTTGCAGATACTCGATCGTCGCCGGCTTGATGCCGCCTTCGCCCTGGATCACTTCGAGGAACACCGCGACCACGTTCTTGCGCGTGCTCGCGACCTCTTCGATCGCCGCCACATCGTTCAGCGGCACGCGCACGAAGCCTTCGACCAGCGGGCCGAAGCCGGCCTGCACCTTCGGGTTGCCGGTGGCCGACAGCGTCGCGATCGAACGGCCGTGGAACGCAGCCTCGTAGACCACGATCTCCGGCCGATCGATGCCTTTGTCATGGCCGTATTTGCGCGCTATTTTCAACGCCGCCTCGTTGGCCTCCAGCCCGGTGCTGCAGAAGAACACGTTCGTCAGGCCGGAGAGCTCGCACAGCTTCGCGGCGAGCTGCTCCTGCAGCGGCACCAGGTAGTAGTTGGAGCTGTGGATGATCTTGCCGATCTGGTCGGTCAGTGCCGGCACCAGTTTGGGGTGCGCGTGGCCGAGCGTGTTGACCGCGATGCCGCCGAGGCCATCCAGATAGCGCTTGCCCTCGGTATCCCAGACCCAGCAGCCTCGGCCATGCGAGAGCGCCAGCGGCACGCGGCCGTAGGTCTTCATCACATGGGGTTCGGGGGAGGGGGCGGGCAGTTTGTCGGGGGCGTTCATCGAAGGAATTCTAAATGGCGACGATGAAATGCCGATGAACCTGCATGCAACTCACGGTCCTCGGCACAGAACGTGCTGCACTGCAACACATCCACGGCACAATGGTGCCTGCCGCACATCGGCCCCTCTGGACCGAGCGTCCCGCGTGGCCCGCCACCGCCGGCCGATCCGAACCGATGACGAACCCCAAACCGCGCGAATTCTTCATCCAGGGCCTGACGCTCGAAGGCCAGCTCTTTCGCCCCAGCGACTGGGCCGAGCGCCTGGCGGGCGCGATGTCGTGCTTTCGGCCGGATGGCGTGCACGGCGGCATCGGCGCCTTCATCGGCTACTCGCCGTTGTGTGTGCCGCGCGTGATCAACGGCGTGAAGTGCGTGATCGTCAGCGAGGCGCTGCGGGGCATCGAGCCGATGGCCTGGGACTTCGTGATGAACTTCGCGCGCGACAACCAGCTTCAGCTGGCCGAAGCCTGCCTCGTGCCCGAGCCGCCGAAACCGGCGTGACGCGTTCGGCCTCGCCAAAGAGAAAGGGCTCGCAGTGCGAGCCCTTCGACCTCTTGCTCCAGCCTGATCAGGCTGCGACGGCGAGCGCCTTGACCTTGGCCGACAGGCGGCTCTTGTGGCGAGCGGCCTTGTTCTTGTGGAACAGGCCCTTGTCGGCCACGGAGTCGATCACCGCTTGCGCGGTCTTGAACAGATCGGCAGCCTTGGCCTTGTCGCCTGCGACGACGGCCTTCTGAACGTTCTTGATGACGGTGCGGAACTTCGAACGCAGCGCGGTGTTGGCGGCGTTGAGCTTGACGTCTTGACGCACGCGCTTCAGACCCGAGGCGATGCGGACTGTCTTCTTCTTGGCTTTGGACGTGGTGGCCATATTGCTGTCTGTGTAGATCGCTAGCGAGTAGCGTGTTGGTTGGAGCAAAGACCGCGAGTATAGCATTTGTGGTTCGGGTGCTACCTATAATGAATCGCCCATGAACCTGCTGCGAGCCGCCTCCACCATCTCGCTGCTCACGCTGGTCTCTCGCATCTCGGGTCTGGCGCGCGACATCGCCGTCTCGAACGCCTTCGGTGCCAGTGCCTGGATGGACGCGTTCAACGTCGCATTCCGCATCCCGAACTTCCTGCGCCGACTGTTCGGCGAGGGGGCCTTTCAGCAGGCGTTCGTGCCGATTCTGGCCGAGACGCGCGAGCGCGATGGCGAGGGCGTCACTGGTGCACTGATCGATGCCGTGGCGACGATCCTGTTCTGGGCTCTGCTGCTGACCTGCGGTGTCGGCGTCGTCGCCGCGCCGGTGATGGTGTTCCTGATGGCCTCGGGCCTGAAGGAATTCGACGGCGCGGTGCTGATGACGCGGATCATGTTCCCGTACATCGGGCTGATCTCGATGGTCTCGCTCGCCGCAGGTTTGCTGAACACCTGGAAGCGTTTCGTGGTGCCCGCGGCGACGCCGGTGCTGCTGAACCTCGCCTCGATCGCCGCCGCCCTCTGGCTCGGGCCGCAATTCCAACGCTGGGGCATCAACCCGATCTATGCGCAGGCGGTCGGCGTGATGGTCGGCGGCGTGGTGCAGTTGGCGATCCAGTTCCCGGCGTTGCGGCGCATCGGCGTGCTGCCGCACATCGGGCTGCTGCCGGGCAGGATCCGCGCCGCCTGGGCGCATCCTGGCGTCGCGCGGGTGCTGCGGCAAATGGCGCCGGCGCTGGTCGGCGTCTCGGTGGCGCAGGTCTCGATCCTGATCAACACCCAGATCGCGACGCATCAGGGCGTCGGCGCGGTCTCGTGGCTTGACTGGGCGAGCCGCCTGATGGAGTTCCCGACCGGCCTGCTCGGCGTGGCGCTCGGCATCGTGCTGATCCCGCAGCTTTCGGCCGCGAACGGCCGCAATGACGCTGCTGCCTACTCCGGCCTGCTCGACTGGGGCCTGCGCCTGGTGATGATGCTCGCGCTGCCCTGCTCGGTCGCGTTGCTGGTGTTCCCGACGGCGCTGATCTCGGTGCTGTTTCACCACGGCGCTTTCGACGTCGTCGCGGTGCGGCAATCGTCGGCCGCGCTGATGGGCTACGGCGTGGGCTTGATGGGTCTGGTCGGCGTCAAAATTCTCGCACCGGGCTTCTATGCGCGGCAGGACACGCGCACGCCAGTGAAGATCGCGATCGTGGTCCTGGTGCTGACGCAGCTGATGAACCTGGCCTTCGTTCCTTACCTCGGCCACGTCGGGTTGGCGCTGTCGATCAGCGTGGGCGCGATGATCAATGCGCTGTGGCTGTTCATCGGCCTCAAGCGTGCCGGCGCTTATCAGCCCGAGCCGGGCTGGGGCGCCTTCACCTTGCGCGTCTTCTTCGCGACGGCCTTGCTCGGCGCGCTTCTCTGGTGGGTCGAGCATCACATCGAGTGGATCACGCTGGGCAATCACCAGATTCAGCGCATCGGCTGGGTCGCGCTGTCACTCGGTGGCGCGGCGTTGCTCTACTTCGGCACGCTCGCGCTCACCGGCCTGAAGTTCGGCCAGTTCATGCGCCGCGGATAAACTCGCTGCCATGTCCGGCCCCATGACGTTTGAGACGCCGACGGCGCTCGAATTCTTCGCCACCCTCGTGGCCGACGACGCCAGCCTGTCGGTCGTCGAGGCCGCGGCCGCGATCGGGCACGACGAGTTTCCGCAGCTCGACACCCAGGCGGTGCTGGCCGACATCGACGCGCTCGCCGCGCGGCTGAAGCGGCGCTTCCCGAGCGACGCCGTCCCCGTGCAACGCCTGCGCTGGCTGAACCGCTTCTTCTTCCAGGATCTGGGCTTCGCCGGCAACGTCAACGACTACTACGACCCGCACAACAGCTACCTGCACCGCGTGCTGGAGACGCGCCGCGGCATCCCGATCACGCTCGCCGTGCTCTACATGGAGCTGGCGACGCAGATCGGCCTGACGGCGCGCGGTGTGTCCTTCCCCGGACACTTCCTGGTCAAGCTGCGCATGAACACCGGGCAACAGCTCGGCGAGGTCGTGATCGATCCGTTCACCGGGCAGTCGCTGTCACGCGAGGAGCTCGACGAGCTGCTGGCACCCTACAAGCGCAGCCGCGGGTTGCAGGGCGACTTCGACGTGCCGATGGGCCTGTTCCTGCAGTCGGCCACGCCGCGCGAGATCGTCGCGCGGATGCTGCGCAACCTGAAGGAAGTCCACCGCAACACGCAGAACTGGACCCGCCTGCTGCCGGTGATGCAGCGCCTCGTCGTGCTGCTGCCGCAGGCTTGGGAGGAGCGGCGAGATCGCGGCCTGCTGTACGCCGAGCTCGGGCAGTTCGATGCGGCCGCGCACGATCTGGCGCTGTACCTCGAGCAGGTCCGCGACGCGCCGGATCGCGCGATGGTCGCGCAGCGGCTCGCCGCGCTGCCCCACCCGTAGAATTCCGCCACTTTCCATGCGGTGGCGCACTTCACGCCGCCCGTCTTTCATGACGCTCACCCCCGCGCAACGCCAAACCACCACCTGGGTCGCCCTGAGCCTGCTCGGCGCGCTGATCGTGTGGCTGCTGGCGCCGGTGCTGACGCCTTTCATCATCGCTGCGGTGCTGGCCTACGTACTGCACCCCCTGGTGGAGCGGATGGCGCGCCGGCGTGTTCCGCGCGTCGTTGCGGTCACGGTGGTCGAGGTCGCGGCCATCGTCATCGCGCTCGCCGTCGTGCTGCTGATCGTGCCGATCCTGTCGAAGCAGTTGCCGCTGCTGCGCGAGCAGATTCCGTTGTTCGCGGACCGCATGAACGGCGCGTTGACGCCGATCCTGTCGCGCTTCGGTTTCGATGTCGCGCTCGACACCGCGAGCATCAAGGCCTTCGTGCTGAAGTACCTGAATGCGAACCTCGAGGACTGGACCACGACCGCGCTGAGTTCGGCGCGCATCGGCGGCAGCATCCTGCTGGCGATCGTCGGCAACGTGTTCCTGGTGCCGCTGGTGCTGTTCTACCTGCTGATGGACTGGAACAACCTGCGTCAGCGGCTCGGCAGCATGATTCCGCCGCGGTTTCGTGAGAGCACGCATGGCTTCATCGACGAGTGCGACACGATGCTCGGCCAGTACCTGCGCGGTCAGCTCTCGGTGATGGTGGCGCTGGCGGTGTACTACAGCGTCGGCCTGGCCTTGTTCGGATTCGACCTCGCCGTGCCGGTCGGCGTGTTCACCGGGTTGGCTGTGTTCATCCCCTACGTGGGCTTCGGCCTGGGCCTCGTGCTGGCGTTGATCTCGGGCGTGCTGCAGTTCAGCGGCTGGCACGGCATCGTCGGCGTCGCGGTCGTGTTCGGTCTGGGTCAGATGCTTGAAAGCTTCGTGCTGACGCCGCGCCTGGTCGGCGAGCGCATCGGCATGAGCCCGCTGACGGTGATCTTCGCGCTGCTCGCGTTCGGCCACCTGTTCGGCTTCGTCGGCGTGCTGATCGCGCTGCCGGTGAGCGCGGTGCTCGTGGTCGCGGTGCGCCGCGTCCGCGAGTTGTACCTGGCGAGCGACCTGTTCAAGGGATGAGCCGCCGCGCCGGGCCGCCCCTAGCAAGGCTCGCCCCCTCGGGGGGCCGGCCGATGTACGCATCGGACGAGGGGCGCCCGTGAGACAGATCCCGCTGCCCATTGCCGGCGAGAGAGCAGCCGCGTTCGACAACTTCATGCCCGGCGCCAACGCGCTCGCCGTCGCCCACCTCGAAGCCCTGAGCGCGCACGCCGCACCGGTCTACCTGTGGGGCGTGAGCGGCAGCGGCAAGACCCACCTGATGCAGGCGCTGGTGCATCGCTTCGAGGACCAGGGCCAGCACGCGGGCTGGTTCAGCGCGGCCGACCCGGCGCCCTGGCCGAGCGACGAGACCTGGGCGCTGATCGCGATCGACGACTGCGACACGCTCGATCCCGACCAGCAGCACGCGGCCTTTGCGCTGTTCGTCGATGCTGCGACCCGCGGCGTGCCGGTGGTCGCCTCGGGCCGCTTACCTCCGGTCGACCTGCCGCTGCGCGAAGACCTGCGCACTCGGCTGGGCTGGGGCCATGTGTTTGCGATCCAGCCGCTGGACGAGTCCGAGACGCGTGCCGCATTGCGCCGCGAGGCCGATCGCCGCGCGCTGTTCTTCTCCGACGACGTGATGGACTACCTGCTGACCCGCTTCGCGCGCGACCTGAAGCACCTGATGGCACTGCTCGACCGGCTCGACGAGTTCTCTCTCTCGACCAAGCGCGCGATCACCGTGCCGCTGCTGAAGCAGATGCTCGCCGAGGAAGGCCCGGCGTGAGGAACCTGTGCCTGTTCGACCTCGATGACACCTTGCTGCCGATCGACTCCGATCACGCCTGGGGCGAGTTCGTGACCCGCCTCGGCTGGGTCGACGCCACCGCGTTCGCGCGTCGCAACGATGCGTTCTATGCGCAGTACAAGGCCGGCGGGCTCGACATCCACGAGTACATCGCGTTCGCGACCGAGCCACTGCGCGCCCACACGCCGGCCGAATGCGCGGCCGCACACCGGCAGTTCATGGCCGAGGTGATCGCCCCGGCACTGCGCCCGAACGCGCTCGACCTCGTCCGCGCGCACCAGACGCGCGGCGACCTCGTCGCGCTCGTCACGGCCACCAACGACTTCATCACCACGCCTATCGCGCGGGCGTTCGGGATTGCCGATCTGATCGCCGTCCGGCTCGCCCGCGGCGCCGGAGGTACCATCACGGGCGGCATCCAGGGCACGCCGAGCTATCGAGAAGGCAAGGTCACCCGGGTGATCGAGTGGCTGGCGGAGCAGGGCGCTGTGTGGTCGGACTTCGACCGGATCAGTGTGTACAGCGACTCGGTCAACGACCTCCCACTGCTGGAGCGGGGCACCGACCCGGTCGCGACGAACCCGACGCCCGCGCTGCGCACAATCGCTGAAGAGCGCGGTTGGCGCGTCCTGAAACTGTTCAATTGACCCGCGAATGATCAAGAAATTCATCGACAAGCTGCTCGGCAAGACACCCAGGACGAAGGTGATCGACGATGGCGCAGCGCCGGCCGGTAAACGCGTCGAGGTGTCCAAGAGTGAACACCACATCGACCCCAAGCTGGTCGACGAGCGTGCCGTCAAGGTCGTCAGCACGCTCGCTGATGCCGGCTACGAGGCCTACATCGTTGGCGGTGCGGTGCGCGACCTGCTGGTCGGGCTGAAGCCCAAGGACTTCGACGTCGCGACCAACGCCACGCCCGAGCAGGTCAAGGCCTGCTTCCGTCGGGCCTTCATCATCGGGCGGCGCTTTCGCATCGTCCACGTGGTGTTCGGGCGCGGTCGGCAGGACCGCGGGCTGAGCGAGGTGATCGAGGTCTCGACCTTCCGCGCGATGATCGACAACGCCGCGGCCGAGCAGGTCAGCGGCAACGAGAAGACCTCGAAGAGCGACCTCGCCGGCAAGAGCCACGCGGTCGACGCCGAGGGCCGCGTGCTGCGCGACAACGTCTGGGGCCCGCAGATCGACGATGCCGCGCGGCGCGACTTCACGATCAACGCGATGTACTACGACCCGGTGCGCGAGATCGTGGTCGACTACCACGGCGGCATCAAGGACGTG
>JBDUAG010000142.1:0-8069 GCA_040004785.1 Burkholderiales bacterium
GTTGCGCCGTCAGAACGTCCCAACGCGTGCGGTCGATCCGCGCCAGGCGCTTCATTCGCCAAGCCTTCAGCGGCGCCATCGGCGAGGCGTCGCCAAGCGTCGACATCTCGATGAACGGTCGGCGCCGGGCTTCCGGAGACTTCAGCACCTTCGCGCGCAGCTTGCCGCCTGCCACGATGAACCGCTCGATGACGTAGTCGACAAATGCCGGCGGGTCCATCCGGATGGCGGTAAGCATCATCCGCACACCCTCCATGCGTCGGCCGGGCGAACGGAGCAGGCCCATCGCCGCAGCGGTGTGGCTGAACGCCAGCATCCAGCGCCACGCGAACGGGGGCACCTGGTCGCCGAAGTCCTGCTGCAGCATGCGCACCATGACGATCTGGGAATGCAGCTGTCGCAGCGGATTGTTGGATAGCGAGCCGGCCACGCGGCGATAGCCGACCAGGAATTCCGGACAGGTGGCGAATTGCCAGCGCTGGGCCACCTTCAGCGTCAGCACGCAGTCGTCGGTGGTCCAGGGGTAGCTCGGATCATGGCGGCGCATGTCGACGTCGCCGATGGATTCGAACGCGGCACGGCGAAAGAGCAGCCCGCTCGCGGTCCGAGGGAAATAGACGTAGACGAGCTGGATCAGTGACGGGCCGTCGGTAACGTACAGCGGCTCGGTGCCGATGTGCGAGTCGTCGGTTCCGATGATGCGGCACGGCGCGTAGACGAAGCCGTAGTCGGGGCCACGCTCGATCAGGATAGCCAGCTGCTTCTCGATCTTGGTCGGGTGCCAGAGATCGTCGTTGTCGAGGAACGCGATGTAGTCGGCCTTCGCGGCATGGGCGCCGTTGTTGCGGGTGGCCGCGACGCCCTGGTTGGCCTGTCGGATCACGCGAATGCGCGCGTCCTGTTCCGCGAGCCGCTGCGCGATCTCGGGCGATGCGTCCGATGACCCGTCGTCCACCAACAGGATCTCCAGGTTGCGGTGGGTCTGGTTCGTGACCGACTGCACCGTGTGGGCCAGTGTCGACGCCGCGTTGTAGACGGGGATGACGACGGCGACGAGCGGGGCTTCGACGGGGGACGCAGATTCAGCGGGAGCGTGCATGATGTTTCCAGACGGCGGCGATGAAGAGATCCGAGACCAGGAGCGCCACGGTCAGGGACGCTGGTCCGGCGAGGGCACCCAGTGAGGGCGTCAACAGCAGCAGCGTGCCGACGACCACCGCGGACGCGATGAGCCACTTGAACAGAATCAACCCTGGCAGGTTCATCGACATCAGGATCAGCAGCAGGCCGTAATCGAGGAAGTTGACGGCGGCATAGCCGAACATCCACGGCAGGATGTCGTGCAGCCGCGAGAACGATTGCCCGAGCAGCTCCGGCAGCACGACGATGCTGATCTCCGCGACGACGAAGCCGCCGCCGATGCCGGCCGCGCCCAGCGCAGCGATCAGGATCGCCGCACCACGCCGGGTGACCTTGCCGGTGGTCGAGTACAGGTAGCGCTGGCTGAGGACCAGGCCCAGGATCTGCGGAATGATCAGCCACGCGTCGAGGAACTGCATGCCGCTGGCGTAGACCCCGTAGGTGTCGGGAGGCAATGCGTCCGCCAGGTACAGCCGATCGATGCGCAGGAAGAACTGACCCGCCATCATCGACGGCAGGAACAGGATGCCGGCCACGAAATACGGCTTCAGGATTCGCCAGCGGGCGCTGCGCCACAGGATCCGCCGGTTCGCCGGCTGCATCCAGCCCATGATGCGGACCTGCAGGACGACCAGCACCGCGTGTTCGGCCATCCAGGCGAGCACCAGCCAGGCCGGCGGCACCCTCAGCAGCACGCCAGCCACCACGACGACGAGGCGCGCCGTCGCGGTCGCGAGGCGAACCGACGCGATCTGTCCGAAGTGCCCGCGGGCTTGAGACAGCAGGCTGCCGACCATGAAGGGCTCGAGCACGATCACCATGCTGCCGATTGCGAGGGCCGCTGTTCGGCGCAAACCGTCGAGCTCGACCATGAACAGCCCCGCGGCGATGACGAGCAGCATCGCGCACCACGCCAGGCGGATCAGGAAGACGGCGTTGGCGATGCGATCGGCGATTGCCGGGCGCGCGATCATCCGCGGCACGATCGCCTGGGCGCAGGTGACCAGAGCGAAGCCTGCAAGCAGCATCAAGGTCGACGTGGCGAAGGCAAAGTCGCCGGCCACCGCCGGGCCGTAGACACGGCCGATGCCGACGAAGGTGAGCAGGCCCGCGACGCCGGAATAGATGCGCTCCAGCATCATCAGCAGCAGCGCCAAGAACGGCGAGCGGCCGGACCGGGCCCGGGTGAAGAAGCCGCCCGTGGCACTGGCTCTGACGCTGGCCGGCTCGGTGGTGGTGATCAGCGGAGGCAGCCCCGCGCCGGTCCTGGCGAAGATCGATCGCAACTGCATACGGTCCCCAAAGTGCAAGTCGCTCCAGTCCGCACAGGTCTTCGTGCGCGTTGCGAGCGACCGAACCTGCGTCACCCGCAAGCAGCAAGAGTCAAGCCAGCGAGCATCGCTGCGATCGCCCGCCCCTCATCCTAGGGGGGCCGCGGCAGCGCAGTTGGCATGCCGTCTGCGTGCGCCTGGCTGATGGCCTTGACCCCCAGCATCACCCGACCCCCGCGGCACCTGCATTCGCTCGATGCCCTCCGCGGCGTCGCTGCGTTGACGGTGGTGTTCTGGCATTGGCAGCACTTCTTCTGGACCAGCGACGTGCCGCCAGCGGATTTCCGCGTCGAGAGCCAGCCGCTGTTCAGCGTGTTCTTCCTCTTCTACCGCAACGGCACGCGCGCGGTCGACTTGTTCTTCCTGCTGTCGGGTTTCATCTTCTTCTGGATCTACGCCAGCAAGATCACCGAAGGCACGGTCTCGGCCGGGCGCTTCTTCATGCTGCGCTTCTCGCGCCTGTACCCGCTGCACCTGGTGACGCTGCTGCTGGTCGCGGCCGGGCAGTACGCGTACGCCGCAGCCAACGGCAACTTCTTCGTCTACCCGGCCAACGACGCGTACCACTTCGTGCTGAACCTGCTGCTGATCCCCTCGATCGGGCTCGAGCGCGGCGGGCTGTCGTTCAACTCGCCGATCTGGTCGGTCTCCGTCGAGGTGGTGCTCTACACCGCGTTCTTCGTCTACTGCCGCTTGCTCAGGCCGCGCGTGCTGCCGATGGCGGTGCTGTCGCTGCTCGGGTTGACGGTGCTGTACGCGCTGTACTCGCCCATCGGCCGCGGCGTCGGCGCGTTCTTCCTCGGCGGGCTGGTCCATATGGCGTTCACCAGGATCCTCGCCTCGCCCGGCGCCGGGAAGATCGCCCGCCTGCTCGCGATCGTCACCGTGCTGGCGTGGGTCGCCACCGTGGGTGTGTCCTACAGCCATGCACTCGGCGGTCTGGCGCCGAAGGTATCGAAGGCGCTGGCGCTGTTCCCGATCCTGGTGCTGTTCCCGCTCACCGTGCTGAGCCTGGCGCTGGTCGAAACGCTGAAAGGCGGCTTTTCAGGGCGGCTGCCGCGCTTCTTCGGCGACATCTCCTACTCCTCGTACCTGTGGCACTTCCCGCTGCAACTGCTGTTCGCAAGCATCGCGCGCGCGGCCGGTGTCGACGTCGGCATCTTCAGTTCGCCATGGGTGCTGCTTGGCTTCTTCGCCATCCTGCTGGTGATCTCGCGCGCGAGCTATGTGTGGCTCGAAATGCCGGCGCAGCGCGCGCTGCGCGGACGCCCGCGAGGCGTCTCGGCGAAAGCGTTGCAGGCCTGATCGAACCGCTTCTTTGCATTGGATGGAGAAAGTCGCTCATGAGTGCCGTCAAGCCGATTTACGTGACCCAACCGTTCATGCCGCCGCTGGAGGAGTTCATCCCCTATCTGCGTGAGATCTGGGATTCGAAGTTCATCACCAACGGCGGCCAGTTTCACCAGAGGCTCGAGTCCGCGCTCGCTGAATATCTCGGCGTCAAGCACCTCGCGTTGTTCACCAACGGCACGCTGGGCTTGCTGACCGCGCTGCAGGCCTTGCGCGTGACCGGCGAGGTCATCACCACGCCGTACTCGTTTGCCGCGACCGCACACTCGGTGTTGTGGAACGGCCTGAAGCCGGTGTTCGCCGACATCGACCCGCAGACCTGCAACCTCGACCCAGACTGCATCGAGGCAGCCATCACGCCTCAGACAACGGCCATCATGCCGGTCCACTGCTATGGCACGCCATGCGATGTCGATCGCATCCAGCGCATCGCGGACACCTACGGACTGAAGGTCATCTACGACGCGGCGCACGCGTTCGGCGTGACCCACCGGGGCGACAGCCTGCTCAACCAGGGTGACCTGTCGGTGCTCAGCTTTCATGCCACCAAGGTCTTCACGACGATCGAGGGCGGCGCCATCGTCTGCCCCGACGCGAAGACCAAGCAGCGCGTCGACTACCTGAAGAACTTCGGCATCGCGGATGAAGTCACGGTGATGGCGGCGGGGATCAACGGCAAGATGAACGAGGTGCAGGCGGCCTTTGGTCTGATGCAGCTCCAACACATCGACAGCCTCATCGAGAAGCGCGGCAAGATCGCCCAGGCGTACACGCAGGGACTGGCCGGCGTCTCGGGCATCCGCGTGCCGAGCGTGCTGCCCGACACCCGTGCCAATCACTCCTACTTCCCGATCTTCATCGGCCCGAACTTTGCCGTGAGCCGCGACGAGGTCTACGAGCGACTCAAAAAGAACGGCATCATCGCGCGCCGATACTTCTACCCCTTGCTCAGCAGCATGCCGATGTACCGCGGTCTCGCCTCGGCGGCACCCGGGCGCTTGCCACATGCGGTGAAGGCCGCCAACGAAGTCCTGTGCCTGCCGATCTACCCGACGCTGGGGGAAATGGACGTCCAGCGGGTCATCGAGACCGTCCTGTCCTGCACGTCCAGGTAGGCCGCGAGCGGTGCTCGGATCAGTCGGTCGGCAGGCCGACGAATCTTCGATGAAGCTGCGCCACGCGGCGCGCCAGGGTCAGCGGCAGGAACTGAACCGCCAGGACCCACGCCAGCAGCGACAGGCGTCGCCAAGGGGTGAGCGACGGCCAGCGCCACAGCGAGCTGAGTGCGTACTTCATGTCCGGCACGGGGCTGCCCGCCAGATGCGCTGGCGCCGTCCCCGGAACGCGGAAGCGCAAGCACAACGCCAGCGTGCGGGCCTCCCACGGCGCCAGGCCCAAAGGGCTGCTGTGCGCCAGACCGGCGCGCTTCAGGCCCGACTCCACCATCCGCTTGCAAGCGAGCACGCGTTCTTGCTCATCGACCAGCGCACTCGACGAATTGCCGAAGAACAGCGCGCCGTCGTTCAACGGCTTGTGCAGTCGATAGGCGCCCAGTGCGCGCGGCGCCGACACCACCGCACCGTACACCGGCGCCAGCAGGATCGGCACCGAATCGGCGCCGATGCGCCAGGCGTTCTCGTCCATCGGCAAGACCTGGTCGAGGTAGCTTCTGTGAAAGGCATTGCCCGAGCCGGGCGGTGAGCCGTAGGCCCCGAACGAAATCACCAACTCGAGGGCGGTCTTGTCGTGCATCACGCGCGGCACCTGACGGCCCAGCGAGGCGCCGATCTTGTCCACCATGTCGAGGCGGAACTGGACCTTGCTGACGCCGGTTCGCCACAGCGCGACGATCTCGGCGGCGGCCTCCGGATACAGCCAGTCGTCGGCGTCGAGGAAGATGACCAGGTCGCCGGTCGCGCGGGCATAGCCGGCGTTGTACGCGGAGCCCTGGCCGCCGTTGGGTTTGTCGATCACGATGATCCGGTCCGCATAGCCGCGGATCACTTCCATCGAGCGATCCTTCGAGCCGTCGTCGACGACAACGACTTCGACGTCGGGATGGGTCTGCGCTAGCGCGGAATCGATCGTTTGAGCGATGTAGCTTTCATAGTTGTAGTTGTCGATGACGATGCTCACGCGCATGTTGGACGTCGAGCAAGTTGAGTGCCATTGGGCGCGGCGGCCGGCACTCTGTTCAGGGGGGGTGGCCGTCTCGTCCTGCCTGGCGACGGCGACTCTGGAGATGCCATTCATGGCCATGCGGGTGGGGCCGATCATGGCGGGTGCGGCAGGAGGCCCTGTCGCGGTTCGCTCAGGCGGTTGCCTTGAGCGCCGCGCGGATTCGTCGCACGAGCGGGCCCCCGAAGCGATGACGCAGCGCCAGCGGTAGGGTCTTGACGATCTGGGCGGGGTCGCTGGAGCAGGCCAGGGTGTCGACGAACTCGCAGGCCGGATTTCCGTCCTTGGCCACCACGAAGTACGGCGGCTTGCTCGTCGGGTCGTAGTCGCTCAGCTTCAGCATCTCGCCCACGTACGCCCAGCGGGATTTTTCCGTCGTGTTCTCGTACGTCTTGTGCAGCAGCAGCGAGGAGAAGAGGATCACGTCGCCCTCGTCCGCTTCGATGAACAACTTGCCGCTGTCGGGAGCGTCGTAGCGCTCGGAGTCGATCGCCTCGAGATGCTTGCCCACGCGCGTATGCCGCTGGCGGACCTTGTGGCTGCCAGGCACGACCCAAAGGCCGCCGTTGTCCGGCCGACTCTCGCTCAGGGCGATCCAGACCTCGAAGTGCGGCTGCGGCAGCAGGTCATAGCCCGTATCGGTGTGCCAGGCGAATACGCCGGATCCCGGGCCTTTGGCAACGGCCTGGTCCCACCGCATCCAGAGATCCGGCCCAGTGATCGGCACCAGGAAATCGATGAGGGTCTTCTGGGTGATGAAGCGTCGAATCAGTTCGCTTCTGCGAAAGATCTCGCTATAAAACTGCATCGTTCCCTTGCTGTTGGGCTCGGGCCTGTGCGAACCCTTGACTTCGAAGCTCCAGCATTCCGCTATGAATTCGCGCATCTCGGTGGGCGTGAACATGCCACGCGAGACGATGTATCCATCGCGGTCGAATTGAGCGGCCCGCTCCGCGGCGGTCGCGGGTTTCGCAGCTGCCCGAGCCGATTCCATCACCGTCATGTCAAGCCTCCCGTCGGTCGATTTGAAAGTAGCCCGGCTCTCCGGCCGTGAGCGATGGCCGAGCTTATCGGAGATCAATTTCGAACTGCTATCCCGCGTTTGCGGGTCTCGCGATCCGCCACTCGTTTTTGCGCTGGATGCCGTGTTCGCTCAGGATCGAATCGCTTTGCCGGTGCAACGTGGCTTGCAATTCCTGCGCCAAGCGAGCGCGGCGCACGCACCGCTGCTGTGCTGCAGAACGCCCTAACAAATTCGCGGCAATGCCTTCTTTGGGGCGGCGCGAAAGAACAAACCGGTGCACGTCCACGGAATGTGATGCGACCCATCCATCGGTTTGATGAGATGCGATCGGATTCCGGATGCGCCGGGTTCGGGCGGCAGCTCCGCGACGCCCCGTGAGCACCTATTCAAGGGGGGTGTTTCCCCGCAGTTTGGGCATCTTCCCTGCTACTTCCCACACGATGTCGTCGGCTGCCCTCGGGTTGCCGGCCGACAGGCTCGTGCGGTCCATCGGCTGGAATCTCCATGAACATCTATTCGCGCCGCCGGAGCAGGTCACTGTTCTACGCCTTGGTGATCAGCCTGCTGTTCGCATGCGGTGGCGGTGGCGACGATGCCGGCTCTTCGAGCCGCACTTCCACCGAGGCCGACGGTGCCCAGACGGCGCAAGGTGTCGGAACGGCGATCCCTCCAAGTGCGATCCCCGCCGATGCCAACATCAAGGGGATGTTCTCTCCGGTGTACGACTGGCCGCTGATTCCGCTGCACGCGGTGATGATGCCGGACGGCCGGATCCTCACCTACGGCAGCAACGGTGACGGCACGCAGACCGGCAAGTTCATCTACGACATCTGGGATCCGGCCGGTGGCCTGAACGCGGGCCACATGACGCTGCCGAACACGACGCCGACCGACCTGTTCTGCGGCACGCAGATCCTGCTGCCCGCAGGCGACCAGATCTTCCTCGGTGGTGGTGACAACTGGAACACCACGATTCCGAACGCGACCAACAACCTCGGCAACAACAACTCGAACACCTTCTCGGTGAGCAGCAACCTGCTGACGCC
>JBDUAG010000143.1:0-8065 GCA_040004785.1 Burkholderiales bacterium
TCGAGGTCGGCAAGCGCATCTTCTTTTTCCGCGGCGGGCCCTATGACTTTTCATGCGCCTCGTGCCATGGCGAGCCCGGCAAGCGCATCCGCCTGCAAGACCTGCCCGACCTCACGAGGAGCCCCGGCGATGGCGTCGGCTTCGCGGCGTGGCCGGCCTACCGCGTCTCCAGCGGCGAGCTGTGGGGCATGCAGCGGCGGCTCAACGACTGCTACCGCCAGCAGCGCTTCCCGTTTCCCGGCTATGCCTCGGACGCCACCATCGCACTGGCCGCCTACATGGGCGTGCAGGCGCAGGGCGCGGTCTCCATCGCTCCGTCGATCAAGCGCTGAGCAAGGGCCAGGCACGATGAAGATCATCACCCTCGCCACCGCGGTGCTGGTCGCCGGCTGCGCCACCGCACCGGGCACGCAGGAATACGACCAGCTCTCGCAGAGCATCATCAAATCCTCGTTTCGCGAACAAGGCATCGCCAAGCTCGACCGGCTCACGCAGGACGAGGTGCAGCAGGCCTGCTCGGGCGAGAAGCCGCCGGCCGAGGCCGTCGCCAAGCGGCTCGAAGCGGCCCAGCTCGCGACCGTGAAATGGCCCGCCGACCGCGTCTACCTCGGCGACTGGCGCGAAGGCGAAAAGCTCGCGCAGAACGGCCGCGGCATGACCTGGACCGACCCCGAAGGCGTGCCCAGCGGCGGCAATTGCTACAACTGCCACCAGCTCAGCAAGGCCGAGATCTCCTACGGCACGATCGGCCCGAGCCTGTACCAGTACGGCAAGCTGCGCGGCGTGACCGACCCGGCCGCGCCCGCCTCCAGCGAAATGGTCCGGTACACCTGGGCCAAGCTCTGGAACGCGAAGGCCACCAACGCGTGCTCGAACATGCCGCGCTTCGGCCACGCCGGCGTGTTGACGCCGGCGCAGCTGCGCGACCTGATGGCGCTGCTGCTCGACCCCAAGTCCCCCGTCAATTCGCAGTAGCCGGCGCCAAGCGTCCGGGTAGTTTCGCCCTTGGCGCGCTGGCGCCGATGCCCTACCGTCGCAGGAACACGTCCAGCGAAGAGCGCACGCATGTCCACCAGCACCAGTCCCGCCAGCCTCGCCTTGCAACGCCTCTACCACTGGGAGGCGACCGAGCCGAACCGCGTGATCCTGACCCAGCCGCTCGGCGGCGGCGCGCTGCGCGACTACACCTGGGCGCAGGTGACGGATGAAACGCGCCGCATGGCGGCGCATCTCCGGAGCCTGGGGCTCGAACCCGGCAGCCGCATAGCGATCCTGTCGAAGAACTGCGCGCACTGGCTGATGTGCGACTTCGCGATCTGGATGGCCGGCTTCGTCTCGGTGCCGCTGTACCCGACGCTCGCCGCCGGCACGATCCGCCAGATCCTCGAGCACAGCGAGTCGAAGCTGCTGTTCGTCGGCAAGCTCGACGGCTGGGACGGCATGAAAGCAGGCATCCCGGCCGGCCTGCCGTGCATCGCCATGCCGCTCTCGCCGCCCACCGCGTTCCCGCAGTGGGAGGCGATCATCAAGGCGACACCGCCGCTGCCGGGCAACCCGGTGCGCCCTGCCGACGAGCTCTCGACCATCATGTACACCTCCGGCACGACCGGCATGCCCAAGGGCGTGATGCACAGCTTCGCGACCTTCGCCTGGTCGATCGAAAGTGCGCTCAAGCGTGTGGCGCTGCGCCTCGACGCGCGCATGCTGTCGTACCTGCCGCTGGCGCATGTGGCCGAGCGCACGCTGGTCGAGCACGGCTTGCTCGCGACCTCGATGCGCGTCTACTTCGCTGAGAGCCTCGAGACCTTCGTGGCCGACCTGCAGCGCGCGCGGCCGACCTGCTTCTTCTCGGTGCCGCGGCTGTGGGTCAAGTTCCAGCAAGGCGCGCACGCGAAGATGCCGGCCGAGAAGATGGCGCTGTTGCTGAAAATCCCGTTGCTCGGCCGCGTCGTTGCGAAGAAGGTGCTGACCGCGCTTGGCCTCGATCAATGCCGCATCGCCGCCGGCGGCGCCGCGCCGATGCCGCCGGAGCTGCTGCGCTGGTACGAGAGCCTGGGGCTGCCGATCATCGAGGTCTACGGCATGACCGAGAACTGCGGCGTTTCGCACGCCACGCTGCCCGGCGTGCAGCGCCCCGGCACCGTTGGCAAGGCCTACGACGGCGTGCAAAGCCGGCTCGACCCGGCCTCGGGCGAGATCCAGATGAAGAGCCCGGGCCTGATGCTCGGCTACTACAAGGAGCCCGCCCTGACGCGCGACGCGCTCACCGACGACGGCTGGTTGCACACCGGCGACAAGGGCCAGCTCGATGCCGAAGGCAACCTGCGCATCACCGGCCGCGTGAAGGATCTCTTCAAGACCAGCAAGGGCAAGTACGTCGCCCCCGCGCCGATCGAGGACAAGCTGGTGATGAACGGCGCCGTCGAGGCCTGCGTCGTCACCGGCGCCAACCTCGGCCAGCCGCTCGGCATCGTGATGCTGAACGCCGATGCAGCCAAGCGCGCCGAAGACAGCGGCGGTCGCGCCGCGATGGAGGTCTCGCTGACCGCGCACCTGGACGCGATCAACGCCAGGCTCGATCCGCACGAGCAGCTCGACTGCATTGTCGTCGTGAAGGAGCCGTGGACGGTGGACAACGGCTTCATCACACCGACCTTCAAGGTCAAGCGCAATCGCATCGAAGAGGTCTACGGACCGATGTTCGAACGCTGGGTGGGCAAGCACCAGCGCGTGGTGTGGCAGTAGCTCAAGACAGGTCGCGCCTGCTCACATCGCGTTCAGCGGAATCTTCAGGTAGCGCATGCCGTTGGCCTCGGCCGGCGGCCACTGCCCGGCGCGCACGTTGACCTGGATCGCCGGCAGCAGCAGCACCGGCTTGGCGAGCGTGCGGTCGCGCGAAGTGCGCATCGCGACGAACTCGGCCTCGGTGACGCCGTCGTGCACATGAACGTTGTCTCGACGCTGCTCGGCGACGCTGCTGACCCACTGCGGCAAGCGCTCGCTGCCCGGGTAGTCGTGGCACAGGTGCAGGCGCGTCTCGGGCGGCAGCGCGAGCAGCTTGCGGATCGAACGGTAGAGCGTCGCCGCGTCGCCGCCGGGGAAGTCGCAGCGCGCACTGCCGTAGTCGGGCATGAAGAGCGTGTCGCCGATGAACACGTCAAGACCGGCATCGGAGGGCAGCGCATAGCTGACGCAGCCCGGCGTGTGGCCGGGCGTGTGGATCACCTCGACCTCGAGCGCGCCGATGCGGAAGCGCTCGCCATCGGCAAACAGGTGCTCGAACGGCGACCCGTCGGTGGCCATGTCGGCGGCGTTGAACAGCGGCTTGAAC
This sequence comes from Burkholderiales bacterium, assembly GCA_040004785.1. Classification (GTDB taxonomy): domain Bacteria; phylum Pseudomonadota; class Gammaproteobacteria; order Burkholderiales; family Burkholderiaceae_C; genus LMDS01. The sequence goes on from JBDUAG010000143.1 coordinate 3,332, forward strand.
ACCCGCTGCACCTCGCGGATGTGCGCGCCGATCGCGATCCGGCCGCCGAGCTGCTGCTGCAGGTAGGGCGCGGCCGAGAGGTGGTCCGCGTGCGCATGGGTTTCGAGCAGCCAGTCGATCGTGAGGCCTTGCGCGCGCACCCAGCCGATCAACGCGTCGGCGTTCGTGGTCGAGGTGTGGCCGCTCTTGGGGTCGTAGTCGAGCACCGGGTCGATGACTGCGGCGCGCCCGGCCGCCGCATCGGCGATCACATGCGTGACGGTCGAGGTCGCGAGGTCGAAGAAGGCGTGGATCAGGGCAGTGGGCATCGGGTGAAACAATGGAGCGGCGTCGGAATATAGAACGGCGCGCGACCACGCGACACGAGGAACGCACATGCATCTGGACTGGAACGCTTTCACCCCCTGGGCCAGCCTCGTCGGCGGGCTGCTGATCGGCCTCGCCGTGGCGCTCTATGTACTCGGTGTCGGCCGCATTGCCGGCATTGCCGGCATCGTCGCCGCGGCGCTGCGGTCGCTGCGCGGTCGCGGCGCCGGCAGTGCGCTGTCCTGGGCGTTCCTGATCGGCCTGGCGCTCGCGCCGTGGGCCTGGCGGCTGGTGGCGCCACTGCCGCCGATACGGGTCGAGGTCGGCGCACTCGGCCTGATCGGCGCCGGGCTGCTGGTGGGCATCGGCGTGCGCATGGGCAACGGCTGCACCAGTGGCCACGGGGTGTGCGGGCTGAGCCGGCTGTCGCCGCGCTCGCTGGCCAACGTGCTCGCGTTCATGGGCGCGGGCGCCGTCACCGTGTTCGCGATGAGAGGCCTTTGAGATGGGCCTCTTGATCGCGCTTGCCAGCGGGCTGCTGTTCGGCATCGGCCTGATCGCTGGCGGCATGACCGACCCGCACAAGGTTCGCGCCTTTCTCGACGTGACGGGCGCGTGGGATCCGAGCCTCGGGCTCGTGATGGGCGGCGCGCTCGCGGTCGGTCTGGTGGCATTCACGCGGGCGCGACTGCAACGGCGAGCCTGGGCCGGCGGCGAGATCACGCTGCCGGCGTCGACCACGATCAACGCCCGCCTGATCGTCGGCGGCGTGCTGTTCGGCATCGGCTGGGGCTGGGCCGGTTTCTGCCCTGGCCCGGCCTGGGTGGCGATGGCGTCCGGCTCGGGGGCGGCGCTGTGGTTCGTCGCCGCGATGTTGGTCGGCATGGCGCTTCACGACAACGCCCGAGCCGCGTTCGCACGCTAAATGGAGCACCCGGCGGCGGCCGCGCTAAAGTCGCGTCGGCAACGATTCATGACCGATTGATGACGACTCCCCCGCGCTCCCCCCGCCCTGCGATCAGCTGCGTCGTGCCGGCCTTCAACGAGGCCGCCAGCATCGGCGCGTTGCTCGAAGGCCTGACCGGCCAGCTGGCCGCGCTCACCGAGCGTTGGGAGATCATCGTCATCGACGACGGCAGCCGCGACGCCACGCCCGCCGCGATCGCGCCCTGGCTGACGCAGCCCGGCGTGCGCTACGTGCGGCTGTCGCGCAATTTCGGCAAGGAGGCCGCGCTCACCGCCGGCATCGACCGCGCCGTGGGCGACGTCGTCCTGCTGATGGACGCCGACCTGCAGCACCCGGCGTCGCTGGTGCCCGAGATGGTCAGCGCGTGGGTCAGCGGTGCCGACATGGTCTGCGCGGCGCGCGCGTCGCGCGCCGACGAGAGCTGGCCCAAGCGCATCGGCACCGCGATCTTCTACCGTCTCGTCAACCACAATGCTGCGGTGCCGATCCCGGTCGATGCGGGCGACTTCCGGCTGATGGACCGGCGCGTCGTCGACGCGCTCAAGTCGCTGCCCGAGCGCAACCGCTTCATGAAGGGGCTGTATGCGTGGGTCGGCTTCCACAACGTCATCATTCCGTACGTGCCGGCCGAGCGTCACGCCGGCACCAGTTCGTTCTCACTGCGCAGCCTCTCGAAACTCGCGTTCACCGGCGTCACCGCCTTCACCAACGCGCCGCTGCGGCTCTGGAGCGCACTCGGTGTCGTGGTCGCGCTGTTCGCGCTCGGCTTCGGCGCGTGGTTCATGATCGAGTACTTCATCTATGGCAACAACGTGCCGGGCTGGGCCACGCTGGTGTGCGGCATGATGTTCTTCAGCGGCGTGCAGCTGCTGTCGATCGGCATTCTCGGCGAGTACGTCGGCCGCATCTTCGACGAGGTCAAGCAGCGACCGGTGTACCTCGTCGGCAGCGAGGCCGGGCGCGGCGCGATGGGCGACACGGCGGCATGACGCGGACGCTGGCGCTGTGTGCGGATGACTTCGGGCTCAGCCCCGGCATCAGCGCCGGCATCGCCCGGCTCGCCCAATCGCATCGGCTGACGGCGATTTCCTGCATCACCAACAGCCCGCATTGGGTCGAGCAGGCCCAGCGGCTGCAGAAGTTGCCGAAGACGGTCGATGTCGGCCTGCACATCAACTTCACCGAAGGCCAGCCGCTGAGCACGCGCCTGGCGCGGCGCTGGTCGACGTTGCCCTCGCTGCCGTCGTTGATTGCGCGCGCCCACCTGCACCTGCTGCCACAGGCCGAGATGCGCAACGAGGTGCATGCGCAGCTGCGCGCCTTCATCAATGCCTACGGCGAGCCGCCGCGCTTCATCGACGGTCACCAGCATGTGCACCACTTGCCGGGTCTGCGCGATTCGATCCTCGACATGGCCGAGCATGTCCAGCCGCTGCCCGCGCTGCGCAGCACCGGGCGCCTGCTCGGGCCGGGCAGCGGGTTCAAGCGCGCGCTGATCGAGCGCACCGGCGGGCGCGCGCTCGCCGCGGCGCTGAAGCAGCGCGTGCTGGCGCACAACCCGGTGCTGCTCGGTGCCTACGACTTCGAGGCGCTGGACTACGGCGGGCTGATGCGCGGCTGGCTGAAGAAGCTGCCGCCCGAGGGCGGCCTGCTGTTTTGCCACCCGGGGCTGCGCGAGCCGGGCGATCCGCCGGATGCGATCGCCGCGGCGCGCTCGCGCGAGCTGAAGTACCTGGCAAGCAAGGATTTCATCGAAGACCTGGAAGAAGCCGGAGTGGTTCTCGGCCGCGTCTGGCAAACCTGATCAACGGAACGTCCACACCCGGTTGATGGCGAAGGTCAGCACCAGGCTCAGCAGCGTCGCGACGATCTGCGCCAGCACGTAGTGCACGCCTATCCGCACGCCGAGCGCGACCACCGCCATGCCGATCAGCGCGCCGATCAGCGCCGTCGCCTGAAAGCGCGGCCACGAGGCCCGCACCGCGCCGGTGTGGGCGAACGTGAACCAGCGGTTGCCGGCGTAAGCGACCTGCGCGCCGACCACCGCGCCAGCGCCAGACGCGACGAACGCCGGCCACCGGCCCCATTCGACGCAGCCGATCAGCACCAGGTAGTGCGCGACGGTCGCGATGGCGCCGACGGCGCTGTAGCGGATGAAGTGGCGCATGGGCCCGTTCAGGGGCACGTGCGGCCGGGCACGCGCCACAGCTCGGCGCGCCGGTCGCCGAAGCTGCGGGTGGCGCCGGCCAGCGCGGAGACCTGCGCCGCGTCCGCCGGCGGCACGATGAACCAGACGGCGCCGGCGCCGCAGGTCAGCGCCTCGAGCGGGGCGAGCGGTTGGAGCAGCGTCTTGCCGAGCGCCGGGTCGAAGCGCGCCGCATCGAAGACCTCCTTGCGCCAGTTGTCGCGCGTCGGCAGCGCGGGGTCGTCCCAGCGGCTGGCGATCACGACCGGCCGCGCGAGCCGCGCGTAGAACGGCACGTCGTAGTAGTACTCGTCGACCATCACGACCGTGTCGGCCGGCGCGATCTGTGCGGCCAGCTGCAGCGCCAGCGCGCGACTCGACTGCGGCGCCTTCCACGCGACGACGCCGACGACGCCCAAGCACCCGATCGCCGCCGCGCCCATCACCCAAGGCCAGACGCGGCGCCGGCTGTCGGCCGCGGTGTCGGAAACGGCCAGCGCCAGCAGCGCGCACCACGGCGCGAGCGCCGGCAGCGCATAGCCGACCAGCTTGGAGCTCGGGATCGAGAAGAACCCGAGCACCGCGACCAGCCACCACGCGTACAGGGCCAGCGTCGGATCGCGATCGGCCCAGGCGCGCTTCAGCGCGGCCGGCAGCCACGCGCTCCACGGCAGCGTCAGCAAGGGCATCGCGACGATGAAGAACCACGCGCCGTGCACGTTGTTGAAATTCGATTGCGCGAAGCGGCGGAAGTGCTGCTCGACGAAGAAGTAGTCGAAGAAGCCCGGGTAGCGCCACTGCATCGCGACGAACCACGGCGCCCCGACGAGCGCGAAGGCGAGCAGCGCGAGCGGGTGCAGCAGCCCGATCACCTGGCGCCAGCGCCCCTGCACGAGCAGCCACGGGCCGATCACCAAGGCCGGCAGCACGAAGCCGATCAGCCCCTTGGCCAGCATCGCCAGCGCACACAGCACCCAACCGGCGACGAGCCAGCGCAGGTCGACCTTGGGCGGCGCATCGACCGCGCGCGCGATGGCCAGCACCGCCGCGCCGATGAGTCCGCCGACCAGCATGTCGTGGTTGGCGTACTGGGCACCGACGAAGAAGAACGGCATCGTCGCGAGCACACCGAGCGCGATCGCCGCGGTGCGCGGGCCGTGCCAGCGCCGCATGGCGAGCAGCAGCGTCGCGCCCATCAGCCACGCGCCGACGAACGAGCCAAAGCGGCCGGCGAACGCGTTCTCGCCGACCACCTGCATCGCGGCGATGTCGAGCC